>JAHHSH010000035.1 GCA_020025345.1 Oscillospiraceae bacterium
TTTCCGACGAGGACGAGGAAGACGACGACTAAGTCATCTCTGCATATGCTGAAAAAAGTCCCACAGCCTTTTAGGTTGTGGGACTTTTCCTTTGCAGCAGGAAGAATGTGGCGCATTACCATGTAGGTGAAAAGAGGCAGCGAGTCGCTTGGACGGCTCGCTGCCTCTTTTATAATTCAGCTTATGTAATTTAGACGGAGAAGAGAATATCCGCATAGGTGGGATAGGGCCAATACTGGGCAGAAGTACAGCTCTCCAACTCGCTGACAAGGTTGGAAATTTGATTCTGCAGAGCAAAAACCTGATCCCGGAAATAACGGGCGGATTCGATTCCGCCGTCGGCGTCCGGCGCCGCAGCCAGAGAGGATTTCAGCTGCTCACACAGCTCATAGAGCTGATTGGTCAAAGTAGTGATCTGCTTCAGCAGAGCCTCAGCGGCGTGATTGGGGCAGGATGCGATCTTCTGCTGGCGGTAGATGGTGGAGGACAGATCGTCTGCATACTGCAGTGCAGCAGGCAGGATGTGACGCATCACCATGTCCAGCATCGTGTTGGATTCGATGGAGGTCACCTTGCAGTAGTTCTCCAGATGAATCTCATAGCGGGCGCGCATTTCCTCGGCAGTGAAGATGCCATGCCGTGTAAAGAGGTCGACATTCTTTTCACTGATATAGGCGGGCATGCAATCCACGGTATCATGGAGATTGGAAAGACCGCGGCGCTTTGCCTCCTCTACCCAGGCGTTATCGTAGCCGTTGCCGTTGAAGATGATGCGCTGATGTGCCTTGAAGGTATCGCGCAGCAGCTTGTCCAGCGCCTCGTGGAAGTTGTCTGCTTTTTCCAACTCGTCGGCAAAGCGGCTCAGCTCATCGGCCACAATCGTGTTGAACACCACGTTAGGGCTGGCGATGGACTGGGAAGAGCCGACCATACGGAACTCAAACTTGTTGCCGGTGAAAGCCAGAGGAGAGGTACGGTTGCGGTCGGTGGTATCCTGAGGAATTTCCGGCAGCGTATCCACGCCAATCTGCAGCTTCTTCTTGGACACGTCCACATAGGCCGTGCCCTCGATGATGGACTCAAGGATAGCCGTCAACTCATCGCCGAGGAAGATGGAGATAATGGCAGGAGGTGCCTCGTGACCACCCAGACGGTGGTCGTTGCCGGGATAGCAGACGCAGCAGCGCAGCATTTCTTGATATTCGTCCACGCCCTTGATGACAGCGGCGAGGAACAGCAGGAACTGTGCGTTCTGGCTGGGAGTCTGGCCGGGCTTGAGCAGATTTTCGCCGGTGTCCGTGGCAAGAGACCAGTTATCATGCTTACCGCTGCCGTTGACGCCGGTAAAGGGCTTTTCGTGGAGCAGGCACACCAGATCGTGACGGTCGGCCACCCGCTTCAAAAGCTCCATGGTCAGCTGGTTCTGATCGCAAGCCGTATTGGCATCGCAGTAGATGGGGGCGATTTCGTGCTGAGCGGGTGCAGCCTCGTTGTGCTCTGTCTTGGCCAGTACGCCCACCTTCCACAGCTCCTCGTTCAGCTCATGCATGAAGGCTGCTACGCGGGGCTTGATCGCGCCGTAGTAATGATCATCCAGCTCCTGGCCCTTGGGGGGCTTGGCACCGAACAGTGTCCGCCCGCAGAACTGCAGATCCTCGCGGCGGTGATAGGCGGATTTATCAATGAGGAAGTATTCCTGCTCGGCGCCCACCTGTGCCACTACATGCTGCGCCTCGGTGTTGCCGAAGAGCCGCAGGATGCGGATGGACTGCTGATCCAGCAGCTTCATGGAGCGCAGAAGAGGTGTTTTCTTATCCAGTGTATCACCACTATAGGAGCAGAAAATGGTGGGGATACAGAGGGTGTTGTCCTTAATAAAAGCGCAGGAGGTGGGGTCCCATGCCGTGTAGCCACGAGCCTCAAAGGTGGCACGCAGGCCGCCGGAAGGGAAGGAGGAGGCATCTGCTTCACCGCGGGAGAGCTCCTTGCCGGAAAGCTCCATGAGGACTTTGCCTTTGCCGTCGGGAACGATAAAGCTGTCGTGCTTCTCGGCGGTAAACCCGGTCATAGGCTGGAACCAGTGGGTAAAGTGGGTAGCACCTTTTTCGATGGCCCAGTCTTTCATGGCGGCGGCAATTTCCGTAGCGATGGATTGGCTCAGCGGGGTGCTGTTGATGAGGCATTGCTGCCATGCCTGGTACACAGAAGTAGGCAGACGGCGGCGCATTTCCTCTTCGCTGAAGACCATGCTGCCGAAAAGTTCGGGGATATTTTTGGGATTCTCGTTCATAACTGACTCCTTTTGACACACCGTGGCGGTCAGAATAATTTCAAAAGCAGGGGAGTGATATAGGCTTCCACAAGGGAGGCAATCAGTAGCAGAGGCAGGCACACAAAGAGCATCACACGCATAGCGTCATTGATGGTGGGAAGGACGATCCCATGCACCTTGTGCCGGAGTCTCTGGGTGATTTTTTCGCATAGGTGCAGACCCAGCGCAATGGAGATGACCAGTGCAGGCAGCTCAAAAATACCATGGGGGAGAACTCCAACGAAAAAATAGGCCAGAGAGAGCCCGGCATGGGCGTAGTAAGAGGCTAGTGCACCCAACAGCATGGAGTTGAGCCCCAAGGCCAGCGCAGGCAGATAGATAAAGGGCAAAAGACCATAGACGAGGGTATAGAACGAGGCTCGTATATTGTTGGCAAAAAGTGCCCCTACATGGACAGTGCCGTCAGTTTCGATGATACCGGATTGCTGTACCTGCGCGGTGAATCGTTCTACGAAGCCTGCCGCTATATCGGGGAATACCAGACCACCCACGAAACCGATGAGCAAAAGTGCTACGAAAGCCACGGCTGTCATCTTCAGTGTGCGGCCAAAGCTCTCACGGCAGAAGGTACGGATGTGTTCGTATTCACCTTTAATCAAATTCATCAAGAGCGCAGCAGAGAAAGTCCTGCGCGCAGGCGGCGGACCGTCTCATCCTTTCCGAGAATGTGGCAGATCTCCACGGCGCCGCCGGGGGTTACCAGCTTACCGGCTGCGGCGATGCGCACCGGCCACATAAGGGTGGCATTTTTGACCTCCAGCTTTTGGGCCAGATCGATGAGTGCGTCATGAATGGCGTCGGCCGTCCATGCAGGCAGAGCCTCCAGTACAGGGATCACAGCCTCCAGCATGGCGGTGCATACCTCGGGATTGGTTTTGGATTTTTTGTTGGTGAAGAACTCCACGCCGTAGGCGGGCAGTTCATCAAAGAAGTCTACCTTCTCGGGAATGTCAGTCAGCTTTTCACAGCGTGCCTGCAGCACAGAGGCAATCGCGGCAGCATCGTAAGCGGGGTTTTTTACGCTCTGGCGGATATAGGGCTCTGCAACCTTGGCAAAGGCCTCGGGGGTCATGTTCCGCAGATATACGGCGTTGAAGTGGTCCAGCTTAGCCCGGTCAAAGATGGCGGGGGACTTGGAAATGCCGGTCATATCGAACGCCTTGACCAGCTCGGGCAGGGTAAAGATCTCCTGCTCGGATTGCTCACCCTTGGGGGACCAGCCCAGCAGTGCCACATAGTTCAAAATAGCCTCGGTGAGGTAGCCTTCTGCCTTCAGATCCTCATAGGAGGGGTCGCCGTGGCGCTTGGACATCTTGTTCTGGGCATCACGCATAACGGGGCTGCAGTGAACATAGGTGGGGATGTCCCAGCCAAAGGCCTCGTAAAGGAGGTTGTACTTAGGCGCGGAGGAGAGATACTCACTGCCGCGAACCACATGGGTGATACCCATGAGATGGTCATCGATGACGTTGGCGAAGTTGTAGGTGGGCAGGCCGTCCCGCTTGAGGAGCACCTGATCGTCCAGGGTGCTGTTGTCCACGGTGATGTCACCGAAGATAGCATCGTGGAAGGTGGTGGTTCCCTCGGGGATGCGCTGACGGATTACATAGGGGAGACCCTGCGCCAGCTTTGCCTCGACTTCCTCACGGCTCAGATCACGGCAGGGGTCAGCGGCACGGTTGAAATCACCGGAATCCTCTTCGGACTCGGTCTTTTCGCAGAAGCAGTAGTAGGCGTGGCCCTTCTCCACCAAGAGCTCGGCGTACTTGCCGTAGGTATCACGGCGCTCAGACTGAATGTAGGGGGCCACAGGACCGCCCACATCGGGACCTTCGTCGTGGTCCAGGCCGCACTCCTCCATGGTGCGATAGATCACATCCACAGCGCCGTCTACCAGACGACCCTGGTCGGTATCCTCGATACGCAGGATAAAAGTGCCGCCCTGAGAACGGGCGATCAGCCATGTGTAGAGGGCAGTGCGCAGGTTGCCCACATGCATATAGCCGGTGGGAGAGGGGGCAAAGCGGGTACGAACTTTTCCGTGGGGGATCTTGGCCTCCATCTCCTCAAAATATTTCATGTCAACACTCATGTTTTTCTCCTCCCGTAAATGGCAAACAATGGTTTTCACCATAAAATTTTCACCTATATATTATATAAGTGAAATATGGGGAATGTCAATCGGGAAAGTCCATCATAATCCCCGCCTTTCGGTTGCAATTTTGGCAAAATCGTGATACCATAAAATGAATTTGTTTATACGGAATTATTTTCCTTAATAAAAATCGTAAAGAAACCCTGTACTTGGGTAAGATAGAAGGAGAGTCGCAACGATGGAAGAGAATATTCAGAAGAAAAAGCGTATATTCAGTGGAATTCAGCCCAGTGGTGAGTTGACGCTGGGGTCCTACATGGGTGCCATCAAGAATTGGGTGGATCTGCAGGATGAGTACGAGTGCCTGTACTGCATCGTAGATATGCACGCCATTACTGTTCGTCAGGATCCGGCCACACTGCGCCGCCGCAGCATCAGCCAGCTGGCTCAGTATATTGCCTGCGGTCTGGACCCCAAGAAGAACATTATGTTCATTCAGAGCCATGTGCCGCAGCACGCAGAGTTGAGTTGGGTGCTGGGCTGCTACACCCAGTTTGGTGAACTCAGCCGCATGACCCAGTTTAAGGCCAAGTCCAAGCAGCACGCCGACAATATCACCTCCGGCCTCTTTACTTACCCGGTGCTGATGGCCGCCGATATTCTGCTCTATCAGGCCGATCTCGTGCCGGTGGGTGAGGATCAGCGTCAGCACGTGGAGTTGTGCCGCGATATTGCCCAGCGCTTCAACAGCAACTACAGTGATACGTTCACTCTGCCGGAGGCCTTCATTCCCAAGATGGGCGCCCGCGTTATGAGCTTGGGTAACCCCGAGAACAAAATGAGTAAGTCCGATCCTGATGGCTGCGTCTTTATGATGGACAAGCCCGAGGACATTATGCGCAAGTTTAAGCGCGCCGTGACCGACTGCGAGACGGCCGTCAAGTTTGATAAGGAGAATAAGGCCGGTATTTCCAACCTGCTGACCATCTACTGCGCGGCTACCGGCAAGACGATGGCTGAGGCCGAGGCAGAGTTTGCCGGCCAGGGCTACGGCGTCTTTAAGCCCGCCGTGGGCGAGGCTGTGGTAGAGCTGCTGCGTCCCATCCGCGAGGAGAGCGAGCGCATTATGAAGGATAAGGCCTATCTGGAGAGCGTCTACAAAGAGGGTGCGGCCCACGCACAGTATCTGGCAAACAAGACCCTCAGCAAGGTTTATCGCAAGGTGGGCTTCGTAGCTCGGTAAAACTGACAAAAGTAATGTGACAAATGCCTGTAAAATTGCTCGGAACGTTTGGAATGTTTCTTGCAAAAGCGCATGGGGTTTGTTATAATACCTTCGAAGAGAATTTTTCTTTGCAGATTATAGAGAAAGGAAATCGTTATCATGATCTATACGACCGAGGTTCAGAATATGTGCCCTGTGGCTAAGGGCGCCTATCATGGTCCGGCTCCCATCCCCGAAGAGGGTAAGTGGGTGCAGGCCAAGCAAATTTCCGATATTTCCGGCTTGACTCACGGTGTGGGCTGGTGTGCTCCTCAGCAGGGCGCATGTAAGCTGACGCTGAACGTGAAGGAGGGCATCATCGAGGAGGCTCTGGTGGAGACACTGGGCTGCTCCGGTATGACTCACTCCGCTGCTATGGCTTCTGAGATCCTGGTGGGTAAGACGCTGCTGGAGGCACTGAACACCGACCTGGTGTGCGACGCCATCAACACCGCTATGCGCGAGTTGTTCTTGCAGATCGTCTATGGCCGCACCCAGACTGCTTTCTCCGAGGGTGGTCTGCCCATCGGCGCTTCCATGGAGGATCTGGGTAAGGGTCTGCGCTCTCAGGTTGGTACCATGTTCGCCACCAAGGAGAAGGGCCCCCGTTATATGGAGATGGCCGAGGGTTACTGCACCCGCATCGCCCTCAATAAGGATAACGAGATCATCGGCTATGAGTTCGTGAACTTGGGCAAGATGATGGACGCGATCAAGGACGGCGTGGATGCCAACGAGGCTCTGGAGAAGGCTAAGGGTCATTACGGCCAGTTCGACAATGCTGCAAAGTATGTCGATCCCCGCAAGGAATAAGAAAGGGAGGAATGGAAAATGGCTCTGTTTGAAAGTTACGAGAGAAGAATCGACAAGATCAATTCCGTCCTGTCCCAGTACGGAATTTCCAGCGTGGAGGAGTGCCGCGAGATCTGCAAGAAGGCAGGCTTCGATCCCTATGAGATCGTCAAGGGCATCCAGCCCATCTGCTTTGAGAACGCCTGCTGGGCATACTGCGTAGGCGCTGCGATCGCACTGAAGAAGGGCGTTAAGAACGCTGCCGAGGCTGCCGAGGCAATCGGTATCGGTCTGCAGGCATTCTGCATCCCCGGCTCTGTGGCTGAGGATCGTAAGGTGGGTCTGGGTCACGGTAATCTGGGCGCCATGCTGCTGCGCGACGAGACTAAGTGCTTTGCTTTCCTGGCTGGCCACGAGTCCTTCGCTGCTGCTGAGGGCGCCATCGGTATCGTCCGCAACGCCAATAAGGCTCGTAAGGAGCCTCTGCGCGTGATTCTGAACGGCCTCGGTAAGGACGCCGCCCAGATCATCAGCCGCATCAACGGCTTCACCTATGTACAGACCCAGTTCGACTACTATACCAGCGAGCTGAAGGTAGTTCGTGAGATCCCCTATTCCGACGGCGAGCGTGCTAACGTCCGCTGCTTCGGTTCTGACGATGTCCGTGAGGGCGTGGCAATCATGCACCACGAGGGCGTGGATGTGTCCATCACCGGTAACTCCACCAACCCCACCCGCTTCCAGCATCCTGTGGCCGGCACTTACAAGAAGGAGTGCGTGGAGCAGGGCAAGAAGTACTTCTCCGTGGCATCCGGCGGCGGCACGGGCCGTACACTGCACCCCGATAACATGGCTGCCGGCCCTGCTTCTTACGGCATGACCGATACCATGGGTCGTATGCACTCCGACGCACAGTTCGCAGGTTCCTCCTCCGTCCCCGCACACGTGGAGATGATGGGCTTCCTGGGCATGGGCAACAACCCCATGGTCGGCGCTACTGTGGCTGTCGCTGTGGCAGTAGAGGAGTCCCTGAAGGGCTAAGCACCACATTGTATAATATATGGAAAAGGACGCGGGGAAGCCTGCGTCCTTTTTGTATAGAGAATGTATGTAAAGTGAAATCACTATACAGGAAAATAAGCGCATATACCGCGGTTGTATTTACAAGATGAGAAAAAATTTGCTTTTTCCCAGGGAAATAGAAGGTTTTTTCCGGTGCTCCTCTTGCATTTATAAAGGGTAGAGGATATAATAAATAATTGCTTTTATACAAAAGAACGACTTTGAGGAGTGTGAAAGAATGACCGAGGAGAAAAAGACCCCCTCTGAAGCTGTGGAGGCTTCCGAGAGTAAGAATTTTATCCATAACTATATCGACGAGGACATCGCAGAGGGTGGGCAGTTCCAGGGAATGACCGTTCACACCCGTTTCCCGCCTGAGCCTAATGGCTACCTGCACATCGGCCACTGCAAGGCATTGTGCATTGATTTTGGTACCGCTGAGAAGTATAACGGTATGTGCAACCTCCGTATGGACGACACCAACCCCACCAAGGAGGATGTGGAGTTCGTCGATGCAATCCAGCAGGATATCCATTGGCTGGGTTTTGACTGGGACGATCGTTTCTACTATGCTTCCGACTACTTTGAAAAGATGTATCAGTGCGCTGAGGATCTCATTAAGAAGGGCCTGGCCTATGTCTGCGAGCTGACGCCTGAGCAGTTCAAGGAGTGCCGCGGCAGCATCGGTGTGCCTGCCACCAGCCCCTACCGTGACCGCCCGGTGGAGGAGAGTCTGGATCTCTTCCGTCGTATGCGTGCCGGCGAGTTCCCCAACGGCGCTATGACACTGCGCGCCAAGATCGATCTGGCCAGCGGTAACTTCAATATGCGCGATCCTGCGATCTACCGCATCAACCATATGCACCACCACCGTCAGGGCGACAAATGGTGCATCTATCCCATGTATGACTTCGCTCACCCCATTGAGGACGCGCTGGAGGGGATTACCCACAGCCTGTGTTCTCTGGAGTTTGAGGATCACCGTCCCCTCTATAACTGGGTTGTTGAGCACTGTGACGTGCCCGCTAAGCCCCGCCAGATCGAGTTTGCCCGTCTGGGCATCGACCACACCGTGATGAGTAAGCGCAAGCTGCGCGCGCTGGTGGAGGGCGGCAAGGTCTCCGGTTGGGACGATCCCCGTATGCCGACTCTGTGCGGTCTGCGCCGCCGCGGCTATACCCCCACGGCTATCCGTAATTTCTGCGAGCGCATCGGTGTTGCCAAGGCTACCAGCGTGGTGGAGTACAGCTTCCTGGAGCACTGCCTCCGGGAGGATCTGAACGAGCACGCACAGCGCGCTATGGCTGTGCTGCGCCCTGTGAAGCTGACCATCACCAACTATCCCGAGGGGCAGGTGGAGGAGTTCCAGGTGGAGAACAATCCCAATGATCCTGAGGCCGGTACCCGTACTGTGACCTTCTCTCGCAACCTGTTCGTGGAGGCCGACGATTTCCTGGAGACCCCCATTCCCAAGTATAAGCGCCTGTATCCCGACGGCCCCGAGTGCCGCTTGAAGGGCACCTACCTCATCAAGTGCACCGGCTGCGTGAAGGACGAAAACGGCAATGTCACCGAGATTCTGGCTACCTACGATCCCGACAGCCGCGGCGGCAACCCTGCTGACGGCCGCAAGGTCAAGGGTGCGACCATCCACTGGGTGGATGCCGGCAACTGCGCAGATGCCGAGATTCGGCTCTATGATAATCTGTTCTCCGACGCCGATCCCGACGGCGGCGACAAGGATTTCATGGAGTGCTTGAATCCCGACTCTCTGGAGGTGCTCACCGGCTGCAAGGTGGAGAAGGCTCTGGAGCAGGTGGCTGCTGATTTTGACAAGCAGGAGAACCGCACCGGTATCAATGCGCCCACGTTCCAGTTCATGCGTGTGGGCTACTTCTGCCTGGATAACCGGGACAGCAGCGCCGACCATCTGGTCTTTAACCGCAGCGTCTCGCTGAAGGACAGCTTCAAGAAGTAAGAAGTATTATAAAAAGAGCGCAGTTCTGCAGGAACTGCGCTCTTTTATAGGTTATAGGCTTTTTTTGATGCTGCCGATGGCGTTTTTCTCCAAGCGGCTCACCTGTGCTTGGGAGATACCGATCTGACGGGAGACCTCCATCTGGGTCTTTCCCTGATAGAAGCGCAGTGCCAGAATGTGCCGTTCTCGTTCCCCTAAGCGGGAGATGGCATCCTTTAAGGCCAGCTGTTCGATCCAGCTCTCATCGCCTGCAGTGCTGTCACAGACCTGGTCCATGACACACAGGGCGTCGCCACTGTCGGAGTAGAGGGGCTCGTAGAGAGAGACGGGGTCGCTGATGGCCTCCATGGCGAAGACAACATCCTCCCGGGGGATCTCCAGCGCCGCGGCGATTTCCTCCACTGTAGGTTCCTGCTGGTGCTGACGCGTCAGCTGTTCCCGCGCCTGCAATACGCGGTAGGCGGTATCCCGCAGACTGCGGCTGACACGGATGGCGCTATTGTCCCGGAGATAGCGGCGGATCTCGCCCACAATCATGGGAACGCCGTAGGTGGAGAACCGGACGCCTTGGTTGACATCAAAGTTGTCGATGGCTTTCATAAGGCCGACACAGCCCACTTGAAAAAGATCATCCATCTGCTCGCCACGCCCGGAAAACTTCTGGATGACTGATAAAACCAGTCGAAGATTACCGTAGATCAGCTGTTCCCGCGCCGCCATGTCACCTTCTTTGCTGCGACGCAGCAGTTCCATCATTTCGTCATTCTTTAAAACCTGCAGCTGCGTTGTGTTGATACCGCAGATTTCTACTTTAGTACGCATATCCCTGCCTCCGCCTTCGTGATAAAACCAGTATTTCCCGGTGGAAATGCCCTTATACAGAAGCGGCGGAATGAGGGAAGATTCGACGTATCTTGCAGGAATTCTCAAGCCCGGCACAGTTTGGGATGAAAAGACTTCTATGCAATGATACGGTTTTGCTTGCGTTGACTTTAAGACAGGAATATAATATTGTTATACCAATTTAGGAGAGGTACTATGAAACGATATATCCCGCGTCCGCGCGAAGTAGCACAGGAGCATATCCAAGCGTATATGCTGGAGCATAATTTGCAGCCACATGAAAGCCTGCCGCCTGAACGAGAGATGTGTGCTATGTGGAACCTAAATCGCAGTACGCTGCGCAGCGCCATTGCACGGCTGATTTCTGCCGGTCGATTGTATGCTGTGCAGGGAAGCGGAACCAGGGTGTCCCCGCGGTTTCCACGTACTATGCAGGATTTGCAGGGTTTTTCTGAGTATGCAGCGGCCTGCGGCCTGCGCTCAGAGACACGGCTTTTGTCTTTTTCGGAAGTGGAGTGCGATAAACATCTTTCACGGCGGATGCATCGGATGTTGGGGGAGAAGCTGTACCGTATTTCCCGCCTTCGTATGCTCAATGATTTGCCGGTTTTGATCGAAACAGCTTATATTCCAAAGGAGCTTGCGCCGGGGCTGGAAGAGCATGATCTGGTTCGTGGGTCTTTGTTTTCTGTGCTGCGTGATGTTTACAAATTGCAGTTGGATCACGGCGAGGAAACGGTCAGTATTACATCGGCCACGGAGGAGGAGGCAGCGCACCTGCAGATTGAGGCTGGGGCACCGGTGTTCTGGATTGTCAACCGAACGGACACACCGGACCATATGCCCGTGGAGTACTGTCGCACCGTGGGAAGGGCGGATATGGTAGAGATGTGCAGTGTACTGTATTGGGCGGAGGATGAGTGATGGAAGAAATCAACTATAAATCGCCCCTCTATATCCAACTGCGTGAGGTGATTCGCAGTAAGATAGAGGAGGGGGAATTCCTTCCGGGGACGGCAATCCCTTCGGAAAGTACACTGGCGGATATGTACGGTATCAGCCGTCTGTCGGTGCGTAGTGCGCTGACGGCGTTGGAGTATGAAGGGCTACTGCAAAGCGTACAGGGAAAAGGTGTTTTTGTGGCAGGGCCTAAGGTGGAGCGGGATTTGGAAACGCTGGGCGGCTATCGTCAGACCATGCGGGATCGAGCGCAGAGGCCATCTACCCGTGTACTGGTCAAGGCGGCCCGCAAAGCGGGGCCCTATTATGCCAAGGTGCTGCAGATCGACCCGGAAGACGATGTGTGGTTTATTCGCCGCGTAGATACTGCGGAAGGGGAAGCGGTTGCGCTGGAGGAGATCTATATTCCGGTTGCTGTATTGCCTAATCTGGAGGAGATGGATATTCAGGTATTTTCCATCTATGAAATATATGAGTGGGCGGGAATTCGTCCTTATCGGGGTAGACAAGTATTGCGAATTATGTACCTCGATGCGGCTGCCGCCAAGCTGATTGGTATTTCTGAGAATCAGGCGGTGTTGGAGAGCACCTCTGTAACGGTAGATGTTACCGGCCGCCCTATTGAATACTCCTGTAATTATGTGCGGAACGATAAGGCCAGCTTTTGCATCCATTATACAAATCAATAATTGGTATAAGTTTTTGAGCATATCATTAAAAATATTGCTGATTCCATGAGGAATCAGCAATATTTTTTGGCTTTTTGACAGCGAGATGCACAGATAGCTTTGTTACTTCCTATAAAAAATGTGATATATGTAAAAATAGCGTTGAAATTGGTATGAAATTAATATATGCTTATCTACAGTGAATAGAGATTAGTGAATCCGAATGCGCCGCATTTGGTATTGCGTCGCGGAAATAGAGGGAAAGGGTGAAGAAATTGCCGAGTTCTATTGTTTCTCTCCAGCACGTGGAGAAATGGTACGGGAATAACCATGTTGTGAAAGATTTGAATCTGGAGATTCAAGAGGGCGAGTTTTTGACGCTTCTGGGACCTTCCGGCTGCGGAAAGACCACCACACTGCGAATGATCGCTGGATTTGAAGATGCCACCAGTGGGCGGATCTTAGTGCAGGGAGAGGGCGTGGAGGAAAAGGAGCCGTTCCAGCGCGATGTAAATACCGTGTTCCAGAATTACTCCCTGTTTCCGCATATGACTGTCTATGATAATGTGGCCTACGGCCCGATGATTCGTAAGATGCCGAAGGCGGAGATTCGGGAAAAGGTAATGAAGATGCTGGAGCTGGTGCAAATGGCCGGTTATGAAAAGCGCAAGCCCGATGCGTTGTCCGGCGGACAGAAGCAGCGCGTGGCGATTGCCCGTGCACTGATCAATAACCCTCGTGTTCTGTTGCTGGATGAGCCGTTAGGTGCATTGGATTTGAAGCTGCGCAAGCAAATGCAGGTGGAGCTGAAACGCCTGCAGAAGAAGCTGGGTATCACCTTTGTGTATGTGACCCACGATCAGGAAGAGGCGATGACGATGTCGGATCGTATTGCGGTTATGCGTGACGGTGTGATTGAACAGATGGGCAGTCCCGTGGAGATCTACGAAAAGCCGCAGACCCGATTTGTGGCCGGTTTCATTGGTGAGACCAATCTTTTCGATGGAAAGGTCAAGGCTGTAGATGGTGAGCTGCTGACGGTGGAGACGCCGGATGGTACACTGCAAACTTGCGGCACAGGCTTTGCTGTGGGTGATGCTATCTCTGTTTCTATTCGGCCGGAGCTGCTGCAGATCTCCGATACACCGAAAGAGGGCTTTTCTCTGCCGGCCAGAGTCAAAGACTTTATTTATGTGGGCAGCGTGATTAAGACCAGCCTGGATATGGCCGACGGCAGGGAAGTCAAGTTGACCCGTTTTGAGAGCAGCGATGTCTGGCATGAAGGGGACAGCGTGTATGTTCAATGGGAGCCTGCTAAATCGGTGGCGCTCCACGGAGATGCCAAGCCGGAGGAGGTGCAGGAATGACCACCATCGCCATTGCCAAGAAGAAAAAGCCGCACAGCCGGCTTCCTTTGCTGGCACAGGCCGGTCCCGTTTCTGTGTGGATGATTCTATTTGTGACGATTCCCATGCTGTTTATCATTTATATCAGTTTCATGACCCGCGGCACGTTTGGCGGTGTAGAGTATGACGCCACCATAGAAAGCTACAAGACGCTCATGGACGTGACCTATTTCCAGGTCATCGTTAAGAGCTTGAAGGTAGCGCTGGTGACGACGGTGTCATGTTTGATTCTGGGCTATCCCTTTGCCTATTACATCGCCCGTAAACCGGCAGATGTGGCTTCTAAACTGATTATGCTGCTGATGATCCCGTTCTGGACCAATTCTCTGATGCGTTTGAACGCGTGGATGCTGCTGTTTCAGACAAACGGGCCTGTCAACAATACATTGATGCGTTGGGGGTGGATCAATTCACCAATCAAGTTCATCTACACGGACGGCCTGGTGCTGTTGGGATTGATTACCAATATGCTGCCCTTTGCAGTGCTGCCCATGTATGCCTCCATTGAAAAGCTGCAAAAGTCTCTGCTGGAGGCATCGGCCGACTTGGGAGCTACACCCATGCACACATTTTTGCATGTGACGCTGCCGTTGACGTTCCCCGGCATCTTCTCCGCCGTCATTCTTACCTTTATCCCCGCATTGGGCACCTACACAGTCACCGATATGCTGGGCGGCGGAAAGGTACTGTACATCGGCAACATCATCAAAAACCAGTTCGGTGTCATCCGCAACTGGCCACTGGGTGCGGCGCTGAGTGTGCTGCTGCTGGTGATCACCGCGCTGTTGATTTTCCTCTATACGCGGTTTGCCAAGATCGACGAGTTGGAGGTGTTGTGAGATGAAAACGGCTGCAACAAAGAGAATGCGCCGCCAGAAGAGAAATGCGGTGTTCGGCAATATCTATGCGGTGCTGATCTACTCCATTTTCTATATCCCTGTGGCCATCATGATCGCTTTCTCCTTCAACGATGCACCACGCAACTATGCGTGGCAGGGATTTACGACCAAGTGGTACGGAGAGCTGTTTTCCTTCTCCAACCATGCCCTGTGGGAGTCTCTGGCCTATTCTGTGGCGATAGCGCTGATTAGTACGCTGATCAGTGTTACGATTGGCGTTCTGGGTGGAATTGGCCTGAAAAAGTTCGAATTCCGCTGCAAGAAATTCATCAATATGATGCTGTATGTGCCCATCGTGGTGCCGGAGATCGTACTGGCAGTGGCAATGCTGATCATCTTTATGACGATCGGCATTCATCTGGGAATGTGGACCATTATCATCGGACACTGCACGTTCTGCATTCCCTATGCGGTGGTGACTATTAAAGGACGTATTTCCGGCGATAATGAAACGCTGCAGGAGGCATCGATGGATTTAGGAGCCAACCGGACACAGACATTCTGGCGCGTTACGGTGCCAAGCATTATGCCGGGCATTATGTCGGCGGCATTTCTGTCCTTCACATTGTCCATCGACGATGTGGTGATGTCCAATATGTTGGCCGGTGCCAGCAAATCCACACTGCCGGTATTGATTTTGTCAGTAAACCGTACTGGCGTCACACCAGATATCAATGCACTGACTACTTTGATGGTGGCTCTGATGGTGCTGGGTATGTTGGTTTTAAATTTGATTCAGGCGTGGCAGAAGAAAAAAGTGCAGCGGCAGATAGCTGAGGCAGAACGAAGAATTTCATCCGCAAAATGATGCGGTTGGAATAAAAAATTAAAATGCAGGAGGTAACATCATGAAAAAAGCATTTGCAATGATTTTGGCGCTGGTTCTGACGCTGGGGCTGGTCGCCTGCGGCAACAACGGCGGCGGTACGGAAGGAAGCAAAGAACTGAATATCTTCATGTGGGGTGACTATATCTCGGGAGATATGGTCTCTAACTTCGAGAAGGAGAACGGCGTGAAGATCAATCTGAGCTACATGAACGACAACGCCGACTCCATCACCAAGCTGACGGCCGGTGCCGGTGATGAGTATGACCTGATTATGACCTGTGACGCCTATATGGAGTCTCTCATCAAGGGCGGGTATTTGGAGAAGCTGGATCCTGAAAAGATTCCCAATGCCATCGCAAACATGAATGAGGCTTATTGGACTGGAGAGAACCGCGATTACTGTGTTCCTTATCTGATGAACTACATTTATGTGGTGTATGATACCGAGCGCTGCCCCATCGAGATTACTTGCTATAATGACCTTATCAAGCCGGAGATGAAGGGCCAGATCGGTTCTATTGACGGTGCCCGCAACCTGTTCCCCATTGCGCTGATCGCACTGGGCTACGATCCCAACTCTACCAATGAGAAGGAGATCGCTGAGGCCTATGATTGGCTGGTCAAGTACAATGAAAACGTGGTTGCTTACGGTTCCACCGAGACCAATATGCTCAACGGTTCGATTTCCTGTATGCTGACCTACGACGGCAATACGGCCAATGCTATGGCTGAACTGGGCGATAAGAATACGCTGGTTATCGCGCCTTTCACCAAGGATCCCGTGCAGCTGGGCTTTGACCTGTTCGTGATCCCCAAGGGTGCCAAGCATATGGATATGGCCTATAAGTTCCTCAACTATATGACGGATGCTGAAGTTATGGCCGGTAACCTGGTGGAGTATCCCTACTCCTGCCCCAATGATGCTGCCGTGGCTGCTGCCAGCGAGGAGTATCGCAGCGGCCCTGCGTTTGACTTTGATTACAAGACCAACATTTTCTTCCAAAAGGATGTGGGCGACACCATTGCTGTTTACGACAAGTATTATCAGATGCTGAAGGTAGGTTAATTCAGGAACGGAGGAAGACCCTTGCTTAAGTTTAACGAAAAAGAACAAATCGAAAGTGTGCGTGGAGCACTGGCGCTGCGTCCTCAGATCAATGCGATAGTAGATGAAGTGTGCTCTGGCGGCTATAAAAACATCTGCTGGTTGGGGATTGGCGGAACATGGGCCAGCTGCCTGCAGGCCGAGTGCCATATGCTGGAGCGTTCGGCGCTGGATTTCTTTGTCTCCAACGCCGCAGAGTACTGCGTCACCGGCAACCGCCGCATCGGCGAGGGCACCTGTGTGGTGATTTCTTCCGTGACCGGCACCACTTCTGAAATTGTGGATGCAGTGAAGAAGGTGCATGAGGCCGGAGCCAAGGTCATCGGCTTTATTGATAAGCCGGATGCCGAGCTGGCTTCTATGGTGGACTACTGCATCAGCTATCGCGGCAATGAGCAGCTGAAGTTCTTTATGGTGGCTGACCGCTTTATGTTCAATGCCGGCGAGTTCCCGGAGTATGAGGAGTACTACGCGGAGATGGATCGGTATCTGCCCGAGGCTCTGGTGAGCGTGGAGAAGGCAGCAGATGATTTGGGCCTGCAGTATGCCCGCAAGCACAAGGAC
This sequence comes from Oscillospiraceae bacterium, assembly GCA_020025345.1. Taxonomy (GTDB): domain Bacteria; phylum Bacillota; class Clostridia; order Oscillospirales; family Oscillospiraceae; genus Vescimonas. The sequence continues at coordinate 16,798 of JAHHSH010000035.1, forward strand.
GATCAGCTCCACTACTTTGTGGGTGCCGGTACGCAGTATGGTGCAACCTATTCCTATGCCATGTGCTATTGGGAAGAGCAGCACTGGATCCGTACCAAGTCGATCCATTCTGCGGAGTTCTTCCACGGTATGCTGGAGATTATCGATCTCACCACGCCGGTCACGGTATTTGTGGGTGAGGATTCTCAGCGCAGCCTGAGTGTCCGCGTAGTCAACTTCCTGCCGAAGGTGTGCAAGAACTACACTGTGATCGACACAAAGGACTACGATCTGCCCGGTATCCGTCCGGAGTTCCGCGGCAATTTGTCCCATTTGGTGATGCACGCTGTCACGAACCGGATCGATGCCCATATCGAGGATTTGACCGGCCATGATATGAATATTCGCCGCTATTACCGTAAGATGGACTATTAAGACTTTTGACTGAAAAGGGAGGCGGGCTGTGCCTGCCTCCCTTAAAAAATGATGATGAAATTTGGACTTTTTACCTGTGGGTATCAATATCTGCCGCTGGAAACTGCGTTTCGGGACGCGGCAGCATTTGGCTATGACTATGTTGAACTGTGGGGCGGACGACCGCACGCTTTTGCGCCGGATTTACTGACGGGAGACGCATCGAAAATTTGCCGCCTGACGGAGCGCTATCATATGCCGGTACGTGTGTATACACCGGAACATAATGCGTATCCCTACAACTATATGCTGGGTACAGAACGGCAGTGGATGGCCTGTATGGACTATTTGCACGGAGCGTTTAAAGCTGCCTCTTTGATCGGTGCGGAATATACGTTGCTTTCCGTCGGCCACGGAGGCTGTGTGCCGGAGGAGAAGCGCTGGGCGCGGCTGCTGCGATCTTTGGAATATTTGAGCCGCGCAGCGGAGCAGGAGGGACAGAAGATCCTTTTGGAAGCACTGACGCCGATGGAATCCAATACCTGCACGACGCTGAAACAGGTGCAAAAGGTGCTGGAGGAGGTGAATTCCCCGGCACTGCTGGGGATGTGCGATGTGGTGGCTCCCTATACACAGGGGGAGGATCCTGCCGACTACGTCCGCGTGTTGGGTGAGAAGATGGCACATCTCCATCTGGTGGACGGTGATGGTGTCAGCGAGACACATCTGGTGCCCGGAGAGGGAAGAATACCGCTGCGCCAGATCGTAGGAGATATGCGCCGTGCCGGATATGACGGCATGGCAACACTGGAACTGGTAACAAACTATTTACACGACCCGTCTTACTATGCGCGCCTTGCGCTGGAGCGGGCAAAGGAGCTGTTATGATGCGGATTGCCTGTGTTGGAGATAACTGTATTGATTATTATGACGATACCAAGGAGATGTTTCCCGGCGGGAACCCAGTGAATGTGGCGGTATATGTCCGGCGGCTGGGTGGCGAATCCGCCTATGTGGGTGTAGTAGGCACCGATGAATACGGAAGAGTCATGGTCAATGCTTTAGCTGGAAAAGGAGTGGATGTAAGCCATGTGCAAATCCGCTCCGGCGCTACGGCTTTGAGCCATGTGCGGCGTATGGATGGTGAGCGTGTCTTTGGCGACTACGAAGAAGGCGTCATGGAGTATTTTACTCTCTCGGACGAGGAGATCGACTTTTTGTGTACCTATGATTTGGTCGTGTCCGGCCTATGGGGGCGGACAGAAAACCATCTCCACAAGGTGCGCGAGCACGGTGTGCCGGTGGCTTTCGACTGTGCCGAGCGGCCTTTTGACCCAGTGGCGCTGACAGCACTTCCCCAGACCAATGTAGCATTCTTTGCAGACGATACACTGGAGGATGGGGAGCTGAAAGAGAAAATTCTAAAGGTGGCAGAACTTGGCCCGCAGGTGGTGGTAGCTACCCGGGGTAGCCGTGGCAGTATCGCCTATGACGGAGAGAAATTCTACACCCACGGGATTACCCCTTGTGAGGTGGCGGATACCATGGGAGCCGGGGACAGCTTTATCGCCGGTTTTCTCACTGGCTGGCTGCAGCATAAACCCATGGAAGAATGTATGGAAGACGGCGCGAAAAATGCTGCTGTTACCATTGCTTACTGCGGTGCCTGGTAAGCACATTAAAGAATCGAAAATGCAGAACCGCCCGGCTTTGGCACAGAAAGTGCGAGAGCCGGGCAGTTTTTTGCGTTGGACGTTATAAGCTGAGAGTGGGGAAGCGCACGGGAAGCGGAAAAGACTTGCGTAAATGGCGGTTTGGTGGCATACTGATAAAGAATATGCAACAATGAGGATTAGAATATGAACGATTATTTTTCTATTGAAATGTCAGCCGATGAGATCCGCGGCATCAGCAGCATCGGACTTGCCCATCTGGGCGACGCTGTATATGAATTGCTGGTGCGCTCGTGGCTGTGTGTCCATGGCAAGGCCACTGGCAAGGGGCTGCACCGTGCGACCATTGCACTGGTGTGTGCCAAGGCGCAGTGCCGTCTTTCTGAGAAGATCCTGCCGCTTCTTACAGAGGAGGAACAGGCTGTCTTTCGCCGTGGCCGAAATGCCAATGTCCATACTGTGCCCCACAACACCAGCCGCGGGGAGTATCAGCAGGCCACGGCGCTGGAGGCGCTCTTTGGCTGGC
>JAHHSH010000036.1 GCA_020025345.1 Oscillospiraceae bacterium
TGCTGCGTGATGATCTGGCCTCCTATGTGCCCACCTACATGAACTACAAGGTACATGCCGACAACGACTCCATGTACAACACCCCCAACTGCTGGGCCATTTACTGCTGCGGCAAGGTATTCCGCTATCTGCGGGATATGGGTGGTCTGACTGAGATGCAGCGCCGCAACGAGGAGAAGGCAGCCGTTCTCTATGACTTCCTGGATAGCTCCAAGATGTTCCGCGGCGCCGTGGTGCCCGAGGATCGCTCCTTGATGAACGTGCCTTTCGTCACCGGCGACAAGGATCTGGACGCCGAAGTGGTTGCCGCTACCAAGGCCGCAGGTTTCGATAACCTGAAGGGTCACCGCTCTGTGGGCGGTCTGCGCGCCTCCATCTACAACGCCATGCCCAAGGAGGGCGTGGAGGCTCTGGTGGACTTCCTGAAGAAGTTTGAGGCTGAGCACAAGTAATTTATCCACACATGGAAAAGGGACTGCCTTCCAGGCAGTCCCTTTTTTCTTTCTTTTCGCAAGATCCAGACCGTACAGAGCAGAGATACGGCGGCACAGCTGCCGACCCTTCTGCCGCAAAATCGAGGTAAATCCCAATTCCCCTTTCGCCTACTGCAAATCCTTAGTCCCGGCGAAAAAAAGAGGCAGCATCGGAAAATATCCGATGCTGCCTGTTCTTTTCTTATGTGTCCGCTGAAAGCGCAAGATTTTTTATACGCTTCAGGGCGCTTTGGTTAATCTCCGAAAATTTCTTCCCAGCCATCCGGTGGAAGCAGCGTGTCTCCCCCGCCCTCTTCCGGCTTCGGCTTATCTGGCTTTGGCTTATCCGGCTTTGGTTTATCCGGCTTCGGCTTATTATCCCCATCGTCGCCCCCCAGACCGGGAATATCAGGCAGATCAATGGAGGGTACCTTCTCCTTATGTGCCGGGCACACAGGATCTTTGCTGAGGGTCTGCAGCAAATAGGCGTCATCCTTGGCCGGTACCACGGATCCCGCGTTCGAGCTGCCATCATAGGACACTACGGGACGGGCATAATCCAGAACAGCCACCTCTTTCAGACTCTTCTTGGGGCAGAATTCTGTAGCGATATGCTTGCCTTCCTCACAGTAAGAGATCATCTTGTGCATATTACAAGACTGCGTAGGTGCAGTGTCCGCCGCCACAAGGACGGAGCGAACACGACTGCCGCGGATGTCCTTGCTGCAAGCATCGGTAGCCAGCAGGCCGCTGTCTTGACAGACGCTGACCTCCACCAGCCCGGAGGCACTCTTGAAACCGGGGTTGTCCAGATCGGCATGGATTCTCGACATGACCTCGCGCCACAGATTGGCCGAGGGGTTGCCTCCAATATCAATGACCTCATTGGACTTATATCCGCACCACACAGCTGCGGAATAGTAAGGCGTAAAGCCCACAAAGTAACGGTCGCGGTTCGAATCGGTCGTACCGGTCTTACCTGCCGTGCTCATACCGGAGAAATCGGCTTCCGTACCGGTACCGCTGGAGACAACCGTCTTGAGCATATTGCGCATCAATCCGGCCGTGCTCTCCTTCATCGCCACATGGGACTGCGGCGTATTATCAATGATCACCTGTCCCTTGCTGTCCTCCACACGGACAAAGGTATGGGGCTGGGTATAAATACCGTCATTGACAAAGGCGGCAAAGGCTGCTGCCATCTCCTCGGTCGTTACACCGTACTCCAGACCGCCCAGAGCCATGTTACCCACCTGCTCACTATCCGTGGCCGTCAGGTTTTTAAAGCCCAGCTTTTCTGTCATGAAGTTATAGGATGCAGGAGTTCCATACATCTGGTTGACACGCACGGCCACACAGTTCGAGGACCACTGAATGGCTTCCTGAATACTGCTCAGGCCGTCAAAAGAGCCATAGGAGTTCTTGGGATACACGCCATAGCCGGGCAGATAAATGGGATAGTCGTCAATGGTGGATGCGGCGGTAATCGTGCCATCATCCAGCGCAGGCGCATAGGTGGAGATAGGCTTGATGGCAGATCCGCACTGCCGCACCTCAGTGGCCCAGTTCCAGCTGCGATCATACTGCTTGGCACCGGTGCCGCCCACCATGGCTACGATATTGCCGGTGAAGGGATCCATCACCGTAATCGCTGCCTGCAGAGGCTCACCGTTGGAGTCTGTATTGGACTGATAACTGGTGTTTTCAAATACATCCTCAGCGATCTTCTGATACTTGGGAATCTGAGTGGTATAGATCTTTAAACCCTTGCTGTAGACCATGCTCACTGCCTTTTCATGGGCAGTACGTACGTAGCCTTCTGCATCGGCAGGATCATCGCCCAAATTGTAGAGCTCCACCAGCTTATCGGCCACGTCATCAATGACCTGATCGGTAAAATAGGAGTTATTGGCCGTACTGACCACATCCGGCTTCTCCTGATCCACCGGAGTTCCTACCTTGTTGCCAAGGTTGGTATATCCATTGGTGAAAACCACCTCTTCGGCCACAGCAGCATCATACGTCGCCTGGTCGATCTTATGCTGCTTCAGCATAGCCTCCAGCACCAGCAGCTGACGGCTGCGGTTCTCCTCGCGGGTCCAATCGTTCCGCAGAGGGTCAAACTGAGAGGGGTTATTGGTGATACTGATGAGGCAGGCACACTCCGCCAATGTCAGCTCGCTGACGTCCTTGGCAAAATACATATCCGCCGCCGTCTGCACGCCGTAGCACTGGTTGCCCAGATAGACCGTGTTGAGGTAGATGGTCAGGATCTCGTCCTTTTCATAGTCCTCTTCCAGCGCCAGAGCACGGTAGATCTCCGTGATCTTACGCTTCACCGTGTTCTCGTTGTTGCCGGTGACGTTTTTGATCATCTGCTGGGTAATGGTAGAACCGCCCTGCACACCGCTGCCAGTGACCGTACTCAAAATAGCGCGCAGCGTTCCTTTCCAGTCCACACCGTGGTGGCTTTCAAAGCGCTTGTCCTCGATGGCGATGGTCGCCTGCTTGAGATACTCTGGAATCTCTGCGCTGTCTACGAGGATACGGTTTTCATTGGCAAACAGCGTCTGGTACATTGTCCAATCCTCGCTGCCCGGCTCCTGGTAGTAAAGCTCCGTGGAAATCTCCTGCGTGTACTCCGACACGTCTACCTCCACATGTCCCTTCATTACCGTATTGATGTAGATCATGAAAAAGCCGGCAAAAATTGCCAGTGACAAAACGCCGACCAGACATACCGTGCCGACCCAGAACCAAACCTTCTTGGCCCGCCCTGTTTTACTTTCTGCTTTAGGCGTCTTTTTCGGTGCATTGGGGTCTTTGTGCAGCTTCTCCTTTATGCCGCCAACGCTTGCGCGCATTTTGCTGACAAGACTCTCGGATTTCTTTTTATTGTTCCGTTCTCCCAAAATAAGGCACCTCCCTTTCCACTATTTAAGATTACTTCCCGACGCAAAAGACCGTCGAGACATTGCATACCTATCCAGTATAAAAAATATTGTACCATATTTGTCAAGCTTGGAAAGCGCCTGTTTTTACGAAAAACTTCTCTCATACTTCTCCTTTTCTCTATATTTTCACAATCATTTGCACATTTTAAACACTTTTGCAGAGAATGAGCCGTCCACTCTTGCTTTTTTCTGAAAAATCCGTTATATTGCTCTTATCATCTTAACAATCAGGAGGCTTTTGCTATGAGCGAAGATTTCGGCCCTAACTTCATTACGCTGACCGACGAAGACGGTCAAACGATTGAATTGGAATATGTGGACGCCCTGGAACTGGACGGCCAGACCTATATGGCCTTCTTCCCCACCATGGAGGAGGACGAGGAGAATGACGAGGGAGAGGATTACGGTCTTGTGATCCTGAAGTCCGTTGTAGAAAACGGCGAGGAACTGCTCTCCACTCTGGACAGTGACGAGGAGCTCAACCGCGTCTATGACGCCTTTATGGAGCAGCTGCTGGAGGATGAAGAAAATTCTTGAGGGCAGCGCAAATTTTCCTTTGCTTTTTCCCTCATATCTGTTATACTAAGGGTGTCACCGAAAGGTGACTTCCTGCGCGGTGCGTGATGGGTCTTTTTTATCCTCACATTTCGTTATAGGGGATGTCGGATCAGTATGTGGTTTGCAGGCCTCCCGGCTGCCTTTTGCGGCTGGAAGTTGGAAGCGATAAAGCACGCTGGAGACAACCCACCTGCTAGTTTTCTGTGCAGGTTATAACTTGGCTCGCACGGCCAAGCGGGTAAAGAGCCAACAGGCTTTTTTAACCGGCTCGGAGATTACTCCGAGCCGGTTCTTTTTTCTCTTTCCCCGGAAAATATGTTCTCTTTGTGAATTATTTGTATGCCCCTTGCGCATCTGGCTAAAATCTTGTATAATTATTTGGTAACTTTAATAGTAAGTGTACAAACTACCTATTTGAGAGGATTGACACAAATGAGCGCTTCAAGAGAAAAGAAAAACCGTCAGGAGCTGGCCGCCAGCGGTATTCCTGATATCAAGGACATCCGCGCCGCCGAAGATCGGAAGCAGCAGCGCCGAAACAACTGGCTCTATGGCAGCATTGCCATCATCTTCGTTCTGGTAGCCGCCGCACTGTTGCTCTGGAACTCCAACATCATCCAGCGTGGCGCTACGGCCATGACCGTGGACGGTCAGAAGTACTCCGCCGCTGAGGTAAGCTATTTCTACCGCTCCTCCTATAATTCCTTGACCAATTCCCAGTATGCCTCCTACATGGGTCTGGATCCCTCCAAGCCTCTGGATCAGCAGACGATGAACGACACGGCCAAGATGCTTCTGGGGATCACCTCTGAAGAGGAAATGACCTACCAGCAGTATCTGATGGACTCCACCAAGAAGTCTCTGGTGGAGCTGACCGTCATGCTCCGCAAGGCTGAGGAGGAGGGCTTTACCTTCACCGATGAGATGCAGGCAGATGTGGATGCCACTTTGAAGAGTCTGGAAGAGGGCGCCAAGAGCAATGGTATGTCCAAGGGCGCTTACCTCAAGGCACTCTTCGGTCCCAACATGACCTCCGGCACCTTTGAAAAGCTGCTGAAGGACACCGTACTGGCTACGCACTATATGCAGAACTATCAAAGCGGACTGAACTACACTGACGATCAGCTCGAGGAACACTATCAGGCACACAAGGGCGACTTCGATGTAGCCGCCTATGACTATATCTATTTCAAGGGCACCGCTCCCGCCACCACCGATGCTGACGGCAAGAGCATTCCTCCCACTGAGGAGGAGAACAAGGCTGCCGCCGAGAAGGCACAGGCCGCCGCTGAAGAGGCACTGACTCGCTACCAGAACGGCGAATCTCTGGAGGATATCGCCAACAGCTACGAGATCGGCAGCTATTTCAGCCAGACCGATGCCGCCAACTACGGTGACACCATGAGCACCTGGCTCTTTGATGACGCCCGCAAGAGCGGTGACGTGGAGATTCTGGAGAGCAACGGCAACCGTTATCTCATGCTCTTCCACAGCCGCGGCCGCAACGACTACGACACGGTAAATGTCCGTCACATCCTGTGCAAGGTGGATACCACCGGCCTTGACAAGGAAGCGGAGGATTACGAGACCAAGCTGGCCGCTCTCAAGGATGAGCAGAAGGCCAAGGCCGATAAGATCATGCAGGAGTGGAAGGATGCCGGTGCTACCGAGGAGGCCTTCGCAAAGCTGGCTGAGCAGTACAGCGACGACGGTGGTTCCAACACCAACGGCGGTCTCTACACCCAGATTTCCAAGGGCCGCATGGTCCCCGAATTCAACGACTGGATCTTCGAGGCAAACCGTCAGGCAGGCGACAGCGATATCCTGTTCGTGGAGTCCAGCAACTATTCCGGCTACCATGTGATGTACTTCTCCGGCTACGACGCTCCTTTCTGGAAGCTACAGGTCAAGGGCGCTATGAGCCAGGAAGACTTTACCAAGTGGCACGATGAGCTGATCAAGGACGTCACCGCTACCGAGAACAGCGGCATGAAGTATGTGGGCTGATCGGGTCTGAGCAACGCAGTATTCACCAAAAGGCCGGCGCACAGCGCCGGCCTTTTTTCATAGCAACACCACAGAGGGGGATTTCTATGCAAGAACAATTTATAAGAACCGCCATGATACTGGGGGAGGACTCGATCCGACGGCTGCAGCAAAGCCATGTGATCGTCTTCGGTCTCGGCGGCGTAGGCAGCTACGTTGTCGAGTCGCTGGCCCGGGCCGGTGTCGGCGAGCTGACACTGGTGGACCAGGACACTCTCAGTCTCTCCAATATCAACCGCCAGCTTTTCGCCCTCCACTCCACCGTAGGGATGGCCAAGGCAGAGGCAGCCGCACAGCGCTGCCGCGATATTAACCCGAACATCCTCGTCCATCCGATCGTGGCTACCTATGATGCCGCCCACCGGGAGGACTTCTTTCAGCGCCGCTACGACTATATCGTAGACGCCATTGATCTGGTTTCCTGCAAGCTGGATCTCATCCAGCAGGCACAGGCACGGAATATCCCCATCATCTCCGCCTTGGGAACCGGCAACAAGCTGAATCCGCAGCTCCTGCAGATCACCGATATTTCCAAAACCTCCGGCTGCCCTCTGGCCCGCGTCATGCGCCGAGAGCTGCGGGAACTGGGCATCCGCCATTTGAAGGTAGTATTCAGCCCGGAACAGCCTGCACCTACCACCCAGCCGGAGACACCACCCCCCGGGCGGCGCAGCGTACCGGCCAGTGTCCCCTGGGTTCCCGCCTGCGCGGGATTGATGATGGGCGGTGCCGTAGTACAGGATCTTCTGCAAACGGACGTTGAGGACGCGTGATCCTGCTGGCCTCCCTCGTGGCGCCGCTCTTCAGCGCCGCTGCAGTGGCCGAGATCACCTTTGGGCTCTCTCCACATTCTGGGGATCAGCTTCAATCTGCTGGGCATCACCACGCTGCGGCTGCTGAACATGATCCCCGCCATGTTCTTCCCTATCCTGCTGTGCCAGTTCCTATAATGTCACGGCAGCGCCTATTTTTGAACAAAAAAGATGTGCGGTATCAACCGCACATCTTTTTTGTTGTTTTAAACTTTACGCAGTGCCTACGGCACTTTTCCTTCACAGGAAGATTTATTTCATGTAGGGTTTGGCCCGCTCTGTCAGCTTACGGTACACCCGCTCCACCATCCACGGCTCCGTGGAGGCCCGCAGCGCCTCCTCCGGCGTAAACCAGCCCACAGCCTTGTTCTCATCCGGCTTTTCCCGCAGTGCCTCCTCCTGCGCCTGCAGGAGATAGGTCACGTTCAGATGGAGATGGCTGGGGACGTAGACGCCCCGTTTCTCGTGTCCGTCTACCGTCAGACACTCCAAGGAAAAGATACCGTCCACAACCGGGCGCAGATGCCGGATGCCTGTCTCCTCCTGCGCCTCCCGGATTGCCACCGCCAGCAGGTCATGCTCCCCGTCGGCGTGGCCGCCGGTCCACGACCAGGAGTTGTAGATATTGTGGTATGCCATTGCCACATGGCGCCCATCGGGGCTGATGATCCAGCCGGACGCCGTCATATGCGCCAGTGTATTGCTCCGCAGATAGGCGTCGGCGTTGGTACGCAGGAAGTGCAGCATCAGCTCCCTGTCCCGCTCCTCCTGTTCACAGCCGGGGACAAACGCTTCCATTTTCTCGATCATCGTCTCTCCCCTATTGCTTGGCGCGGTGCTCGATCAGCTGCGCCGTAATGGAAATAGCGATCTCCGCCGGTGTTTCGCCACCGATAGGCAGACCAATGGGCGCGTGAACGCGAGCCCAATCCTCCTCCCCAAATCCGTGCTGTGCCAAATATTCCTTGGTGCTGGCAATCTTACGGCGGCTGCCGATGCAGCCCACATAGGTGGCAGGCGTGTGCAGTGCCTGCACCAGCACCTCACGATCCGCCTCATGCCCCGGCGTCATAATGATGATATAGTCCTCTGCTGTCACATGGATGTGGCGGGAGATGTCCTTGAAGTCGCCGCAGATGACGCGGTCGGCCTGCGGGAACCATGTGCGATCGGCAAGATTCATCCGGGGATCGTAGACCGTCACGGCAAAATCCACACTTTTGAGAATCGGTACCAGCGCACGGCTCACATGACCTGCGCCGAACACATAGACCATGGCGCCGCTGTGGATCGGTTCCACATACCAGCCGGTCGCCCCGTCTGTCTCCCACACCGGATGGCTGCGGCACAGTGTCTGCACCGCCTCCGCACCCCGGGCAAACTGCAAGCGGCGATCTCCGCAGCAAAACCCGGTCTGCACGGCCTGACCGTCCCGCAGTTCAATTGCCAGCCAGACGTTCTCCTGCCCCTCCATGGCCTGTGCCATCGCCCGGAGCATGGCCACGTCCGACATTTTGAGAGTCTGCAGCAGCACCGTAACATCACCGCCGCACACCATGCCCAGATCCGCCACCTGATTGGGCGTGAGCCGGTAGTGCTCCACGCGGCTGCCGCCTTCGGCTGCCACCTCCCCGGCCAGCTTCGTCACTGCCAGTTCCACGGCACCGCCGCCTACTGTCCCCTCCGTATGACCATCCGCAAAGACAGCCATATGTGCCCCGGCGCCGCGGGGCGTAGACCCGGAGGATTTCAAAACCGTACAAAGCACCACACATTCGCCCCGCTCCAGCGCAGGGATCACTGTAGAAAGCAACTTTTTCACACGCACACCTCCTGTGAATTCATTGCCTTCATTATAGCTGTTTTCCTGCGCTTACGCAATAAGATCACCGCTCCAGCGCATCCAGCACATGAAGAAAGCCCTTGACCAAAGTTCCTGCCCCACACACTGCAAATACGATTGCCAGCTCTTCCATATTCCACGCCCCCTTTTCCTGTTGTACCCAGAATAGCAGGCGATGGGTACAAAAAAACGGACAGTGTTTCCACTGTCCGTTTTTTTACATGTCATCTTCTAACGATTGCTGTACTGCGCCGGAATCATCCAGGCCGAAATCCTCTGCCGCACTGGCACGGTCACGGCGAAGCATACTCTCCATGACACGGATATCGCTGTCAATGTCCATTGCATCAGCACGGTACAGCTCATCCAACTGCCGCTCAAACCCGGCCACGATGTTATCCATGGTCTTTCGGATCTTGTTCTTCGCCTGATTCAGATTCTCACCGCTGACACCCGCCTCCTCAAATTCAGCGTAGGAGTCCAGCAGCTTCTGGGTGGTGGGCAGGTAGTAGTTGAGGAAAGTGCTGGCCTTGGCCTTCTTTTCCGGCTGGCTCTCCACCAGACGGAAGATGCGGCCGGCCACCTCTTCCAACCGGTCGATCTTGGCGCTGAGCTCCGGATCTGCAATGCGGTCATTGACATTGCGGATCTGACGCAGCACGCCGGAGTAGCCCGTTTCTGTCTCCTTCGGCGTTACCGGCTGTTCCTTACTTGCAAAGTAATCCGCCGCCGCATCCGCCGAGCGAAACAGCCTTCCGGCGCCAATATCCAGATAGGCCCGCTTGCCCCAGAGGCCCTTTTCAACCATGAGTTCCAAATCCTTCTCCACGCGGCGCTCGGATACCTCTGCCGCCGCAGCCAGTCGGCTGATGGATACGGACTCCCGCTTTCCGGCAGCCGCCAGATACTTGGCAAAGCGGCGCATTCTCCGCGTCATAGCCTGACCGCCTACCAGCATGGCAATACCGCCGCTGAGGAAGCCCAGAGCCGGGAACATATCCTCAAAGAACCACCAGAAGTCCCCATATCTTATATAAAAGCCCAGGTCGCTTACATATCTGGTCGCCATCAGTGCTCCCAGCGCCACCAGCACACCGCCCACGATCTTCATTACACGGGCACTTTTTGTGCTGTCCTCAGGAGAACGCGTCACCTTTGCCACTGACTTACGAGCCGCAGAGCTGCCCTTTGCAGACTTCTTGCCGCTATTGTTGACCAGCTTGCTGATCAGCAACACAAGTCCGATGGGCCACAAGCCAAAAAGAAACAGAAATGCAATAATCACCCATGCACCCACATCACTGTTTGTCTGCCGCTTCTTTGCGTTCTGCCGCGCCTTCTGCTCCTGCTGCTTTGCCGCGGTCTCCCAAGCTGTTCTCTGCTGTCCCTGCGGCTTCACTGTATCCTGCGGTTCCGTCTGCTGGGGGCGAAATCCTCCATTGGCGCCGTCATACTCGTATTTCATCCTTTCTTCTCCCCTCGCTTTTCCAGCTTGCGCTTATTGCCCTTTTCATCCACCACCCAGGTGTTGTCCAATTCCCGGTTCAAGCTGCCCAGTACAGAGTCGATGTACTCGCGGCGCAGCACGGCGCGCTCCTGTACTTCCTCCTCCGTCAGTCCCTCCGGCGTCTTTGCCTTGCGAGCCAGCTCATTGATGCGGTCGATTCTCTTCTGATCCATATGATTTCCCTCACAAATATCTTTTGATCGTCACGAAAACGCGGCCCTTCTTCGTCTCATGGCCCACCGTTTCCAAAACACATTTTCCAAGTCCCCGGAGACTGATCACGTCTCCCTCGGCTGCCATACGATCCGGCTTGATGCAGTTCATCCAGTTCAGCTGTACCCGGCCGCCCTGAATGGCTTCCGCCGCCTTGCCGCGGCTGAGGGAAAAGCCGGCGGACACCACACTGTCCAATCGCAGCGAGGACACTGTATCCCGGATCTCCTTCGTCTTGACCTCCGGCGGTATGATCTCCTCCGGCGCAATTTCCGACAAGTGCAGCTTCACCCGGCCGGCAGCCTCCCAGCTGCTCAGCAGGAAATCCGCCACCTGTGCACTCACCAGCACATCGGCACTCTCCGTCCCCACCAGTATATCTCCGATCTTCTCCCGGGTCAAACCTAATCCTATGAGGCTGCCTAAAAAGTCCCGGTGGGTCAGTGTGTCCCCACGATACCATGTACAGTGTATGGCCCGGATCGCCTCGCCGTCCGGCTCCTCCGTCCAGTCCGGCAGGAAGTGGAGCTGGCAGCGCTCCGCCCCATCATAGCCGCCCCAGAAGATAAAGCCATCCGATACGCCCATCGCCTGCAGCAGCCGTCGGGCGGCCTGCTGCTCCTGCGGGCTGAGGAAGGCGGTAACGGCGGGAATATTTTTCCCGCGGCAGCGGTCATACTGATCCCAGACACGACTCAGCAAAAGCCGCTCCTCAGCATTTTCCGCAACGCGATCCAGCATCCCTCGCTTATCCATGTTGCTCCTCCAGATTCTGCGTATGGTAGAGCCGGGCATAAAGGCCATCCTTGGCCAGAAGCTCGTCGTGCGTGCCCTGCTCCGCAATGATTCCATCCTGCACCACCACGATTCGGTGGGCCGCGCGGATGGTAGAGAGTCGGTGGGCAATAATCAGCGTTGTGCGGCCCTGCGCCAGCTGGTCAAAGGCGTTCTGGATTCGGCTCTCCGTCACGCTGTCCAGCGCCGAGGTGGCCTCATCCAAAATCAGCAGCGGCGGATTCTTCAGGAAGATGCGGGCAATCGCCACACGCTGCTTCTGTCCGCCGGAGAGCAAAGCGCCCCGTTCACCCACATAGGTATCAAAGCCCTGGGGCATCTCCATAATGTCGTCGTAAAGCTCCGCCTTCCGTGCAGCCTCCGCCACCTCTTCATCCGAGGCACCGGGCTTACCGTAGCGGATATTCTCCCGAATGGTATCAGCGAAGAGGAACACCTCCTGCTGCACGATACCGATGCTGCGGCGCAGAGATTTCTGCGTCACTTGGCGGATATCCATCCCATCGAGCAGTATCCTGCCGTCCGTCACATCGTAAAAACGGGGCACCAACTGGCAAAGGGTGCTCTTACCACCGCCGGAGGGGCCGACCACGGCCACCGTCTCGCCGGCCGCCACCTGCAGATCCACATCATGGAGGATCTCATCGTTGCCGTCATAGGTAAAGCTCACATGATCAATATCCAGCCGGCCCTGCACATCCTCCAGATCCACAGCGTCTTTCGCGTCCTGAATGGTAGGCTCGGTACGCATCAGCTCCACAAAGCGGCTGAAGCCCGCGAAACCATTGGTAAACAGCTCCGTGAAGTTGGCCAACTTGCGGATGGGGCTGATGAAGGTAGCGACATAGAGGTTGAAGGTAATAAGGTCGATGTAGTTGAGCTGATCTTTCATAATGAGCCAGCCGCCCACGGCGATCACCACCACCGACAACATGGTCACGAACAGTTCCATGATGGCGGTAAACTTCCCCATCTCCTTGTGGAAGTTCCGCTTTGCCGTCTTGAAAACCTCGTTGGCGGCATTGAATCGGCGCTGCTGCTGTGCCTCATTGGCAAACGCCTTTGTCGTACGCACACCGGACAGGCCCGACTCGATCTCGGTATTGATCGCGCCGGTCTTGACCTTGGACGCCTTGGAGGCCTCCCCCATTCGGCTGCGGGAACGGAAGATCAGCAGCAAAAAGGCCGGGATCAGCAGCGCCACCACCAGAGCAAGGCGCCACTGCATACGGAACATAACGATCAGTGCGCCGATAATGGTCACCACAGAGATGAAAATATCCTCGGGGCCGTGATGTGCCAGTTCCGTCACCTCAAAAAGGTCGGTAGTCAGGCGGCTCATCAGCTGACCGGTGCGGTTTTGATCGTAAAAATCATAGCCCATCTCCTGCATATGTGCAAAGAGATCCCGGCGGATATCGGCCTCCACCCGGATACCGAAGGTGTGCCCCCAGTAGGCCACCACAAAGTAAAGGGCAGCACGGAACACAAAGGCCAGCATCACGATGACCATCGCCACAAAAAAGACGCTGTACTCTTTATCCGGTAGCCATTGATACATAGCGGTGCGGGATATCAGTGGGAAAGCCAGATCGATCAGTGCGATCACGAATGCGCAGGAAATATCCAGCAGAAAAATCTTCTTATGCGGCTTGAAATAAGAGAAAAAGATCCGCATAGGTTTGTACTGTTGATACTCTTTTGTGGTCATGAATGGTACCTCTTTAATAAATTCTATAGTAACGTGATATTATATCATAGCTTTTCATCGATAGCAAGAAATCCCCGCAGTTCCTGTCTAATACAGAAACTGCAGGGATTTGTTTTGCACATTAGTTGATTGTTATGACAATTGTCTGGCCGTCTACCTTGACCTCCAGCGTGGCATTACCACTGCCGCTTCTTTTGACAACACCGTTGCTGTCCACGCTGACACTGTCACCGCCCTCGGTGATCTTCCACTCCGGCGTAGAATCTGTACCCTCTACCAGCAGAGGAACCTCTTCACCAACGCCCAGCGTAAAGGCCTCGTTCGGCGCACCGAGAGGACCATAGATCGACACCACTTCCAGGTTCTTCTCCGGCTCGCTGACCGTTACTTCGCAAGCTGCAGAGGTTGCCCCCTCCGCCGTCGCGGTAATGGTCGCCGTACCGGCAGCCACTGCCTTCACATTGCCGCTCTCATCCACGGTGACAATGGCCGTATCACTGCTGGTCCATGCAACCTTTTCTACGCCGGTAGCCTGCAGCGTTGTGCTCTCGCCCACCTTCAGTGCCGCCTTTGTCTTATCGAGAGTGATGGTCGCTGGATTCTTATCCTCATTCTTATCCTGTTCCGGAGGCGTTACGACAGGATCGTTCTGCTCGATCTGCGTCTGCTGTTCATCTCCCTTAAAGATGTTGGCGATATCCTTGCCCAGGTAGGTATACACCAAAAACCCAGCCAGCAGCACTACAACCACTACCATAGCAGGTCCAATGATACTGGGCGCTTTGCTTCGATTGACATGACGTCCCGGATTCTTAGGCTTCTTTCCGTTGTAAAATTCCTCGTCCTCCTGACAGAAGGGGCAAGTCTTATAGCTATCAGAGAACATCTCTCCGCACTTAGGACATTTCAGCAAACTCATGACAAATCGTTCTTCCTTTCTTTGCTTGATCGACGCAATACGCCCTATTGTTAACCGATAGAAAATCAGTAAGTATCATTTTTTATCATACGGATTAATAATACAGATTTTTTCTTGTTACGTCAACTAAAATTCTTGGAAATTCATCCTTTTTTTACATCTTCTGCGTTCCTCTCTTGCAATTCTCCGTTTCGTTTTTTATAATATAATTGAATATTATGGGATAACTCCCAGCGGAGGATTTGACTATGAACACAATTTTGATCGGCATCGCCGGCGGCACCGGCTCCGGCAAAAGCACACTCACAGAACATTTGGCATCCCATTTCGGTTCCAATATCAGTGTTGTACACCACGATAACTACTATAAGCGGCAGGATCGGCCTTTTGAAGAGCGCTGTAAGCAGAACTATGACCATCCCGACGCCTTTGATACCGACCTGATGATCCAGCACCTCAAGGAGCTGAAGGCCGGTCACCCCATCCACTGTCCTGTCTACTCCTACATCGACCATAACCGCACCGACGAGACCGTGCTGGTGCAGCCCACCAAGGTGGTCATTGTGGAGGGCATCCTCATTTTCCACGATCCGGCGCTGCGTGATCTGCTGGACATCAAGATTTTTGTGGATACGGACGCGGATGTGCGTATTTTGCGCCGTGCTCTCCGGGACGTGGAGGAGCGCGGCCGCTCCATGAAGTCTGTAGTGCAGCAATATCTCACCACGGTGAAGCCCATGCATGAGCAGTTCGTGGAGCCCAGCCGGAAATATGCTGACATCGTGGTTCTGGAGGGCGGTCATAATCTGGTGGCGCTGGATCTCATCATGCAGCGCATCGCCAACCACATCGCAGAAGACTGATGCGGCGGCAGCCTGCTGCTGCGCATACTGCCCTCCCTCCATTGCTAACGTAAGAAAAGGGGACACCTCTATGCGGTGTCCCCTTTTTGTGGCATTCCAGCTATGATAAAAAGAAAAAAACAGCTCATCTTTCGATAAGCTGTTTTTATTGGTGCGCGAGGCGGGACTTGAACCCGCACGCCCGTAATGAGCACTAGAACCTGAATCTAGCGAGTCTGCCAATTCCACCACTCGCGCGTCTCAACAAACGTTAGTATACGACATGAGCGTCAGAATGTCAAGCACATTTTTTCATTTTTCCCGATTATTTATCCGCAACTTCTTTTTCCCGACAGCGTTTCCATTTTTCAGCTTCAAATGTTTGTTAAAACAGCGCTTCCATTGGAATTTTAGCACCTTTTGATTTTTCTCTTCTTTTATCTGTACTTTAATACAAAAATGTGTTACTCTATTGGCGATATATTTCTGTAAATTTAGGAGGATTTCCATGAAGCACGCAAAATCTTTGGCAGCTTTCGTATTGGCTCTTGCCATGCTCCTGTCTCTTTTCACCGCCTGCGGACAAAAGAGCAATGCTGACAATTTCCGCGCGCAGATCCATTTCTGCGGCTCCACTTCTCTGGCCCCCGTCATCGCCTCCATCGGTGCATCCTTCCAAGAGGAGTACGGCACTTGGGACAAGGTGGACAGCCGCTTCCCTGCACAGGCTATTGATATTGCCGTCACCTCCGGCGGCTCCGGCGACGGCCCCTCCAGCGTAGCGGACGGCACGGCCGATTTCGGTATGCTGGCCCGCGGTGTCAAGGACAGCGAAAAGGCCGCGCTGGGCGAGGGCTACGCCGAATATCTGGTGGCCTATGACGCGCTGACCATCTCCGTCAATCGCGCAAACCCCATTGCCGGGAAGCTGGACAATCTCTCCACCGATACCATTCGCAAGATCTTCTCCGGTGAACTGACTTACTGGGATGAGCTGGACGAGTCTCTGGAGCACAAGGAGATTGTTCTGGTCATCCGTGACCTCTCCGGCGGCGCTGCCGAGGTTTTTGAAAAGAACGTAATGCAGGGTACCCCCATCTCCGCCAACGCCATCCAGTCCCCCTCTATGGGCGCACTGGCCGCCAAGATTGCCGAGAATCCCTATGCCATCGGCTATGCCGGCTACGGCGTATACCAGATGAATGAGGCAAACCTCTTTGCCTTTCAGGTGAACGGCGTTGCCCCCACGGAGGAGAACATCCTCAACGGCAGCTATACCATCCAGCGTCCGGTTCAGTTCGTGACCAACCGCCCCCTCACCGCGGCGGAGCAGGTCTTTGTAGACTATATCTTCTCCGATACCGGGCGTGCCATCGTCCGCGAGAACGGATACATCCCCGCCTATTGATCTTTGCACATTTTCAAAGGGCTGTCGCACTGCGGCAGCCCTCTTTCCACAGAAGTTCGTGAAAGGAGGGCTTCTCCATGCCAAAAACGAAAGACAGGCTATGGCATTTGATGGCTGCCATGCTGGCAGTGCTGAGCGTAGGGCTTCTCCTCTTTCTGGTGGCCTTCCTACTGCACCAGAGCCTCCCCGCCATCCGCGCCGTGGGACTTCGTGAGCTGCTGCTGGGCACGGAGTGGCGACCTGTCATCTATCAGGATGCGCCGCAGTACGGTCTTTTCCACATGCTGCTCTCTACGGTGTATGTCTCGGTGCTGGCCGTCCTCTTTGCGCTGGTGCTCGGCGTGGGCTGCGCCCTCTTTCTCGCCTGCGCTGTGGGCGATCGTCTGCGTGCCCTCCTCGTACCCTACATCGACCTGCTGGCCGGTATCCCCTCGGTGGTCTACGGCTTCGTGGGGCTCTATGTGGTGGTGCGCACCATGGAACGCTTGGGCCGTGCCGCCGGTGAGTCCATACTGGCCGGCAGCATCGTGCTGTCCGTCATGATCCTGCCCTACATGATCTCCGCCTGCCTGCACACCATGGTGCAGCTGCGCCATCGGTTTGAAGGCGTCTCTGCCGCGCTGGGCGTCTCCCGCTGGTACATGGCCGCAGAGCTGATCCTGCCCGCCTCCGGGAAGGGCATCCTCGTCAGCACGGCACTGGCTGCCGGGCGCGCCATGGGCGAAACGATGGCCGTGATGATGGTCATGGGCAACGCCGTCACGCGCCCCACGCTGCTGGGCAAGGGGGAAACCATCTCCTCCCTCATCGCTCTGGAGATGGGAACGGCAGAGGTGGGCAGTCTCCACTTTAGCGCCCTCTATACGGCAGGGCTGGTGCTTTTGGTGCTGCTGCTGGCGATCAATATAGGCTTTTCGCTGCTGCGCCGCAAGCTGAACCGGGAGGGCGTACTATGAAGAATAAAACACGCTTCATCCGGCTATGGGCCACTCTTTCTTTCCTGCTCGTCTTCGGGACGGTGCTCTTCCTCTTTCTCTATGTTTTCAGTAAGGGAGCCGGTGCTGTCTCTTGGGAATTCCTCACCCAAAGCCCGAAAGGCACAGTGCTGGGAACAGAGGGCGGCATCCTCCCTGCCATTGTGGGTAGTTTCCTCTATACCGCCATCGCCGTCCTCTTTGCCTCTGTTTTGGGAATGGGGACAGCGCTCTACCAAGTCTTTTACTGCCGACGGCGCAAGGTGTCCGACGCCATCTCCCTCATCATGCAGTGCATGGCCGGTGTCCCCTCCATCGTCATGGGGCTTTTCGGCTATTCCCTCTTGGTGCTGGCTCTGGGCTGGGGCAAATGCCTGCTGGCCGGCGGCATCACACAGGGGATCATGATCCTGCCTTTCATCGAAGTCCGCGCAGAAAAAGCCTTCCGGGAGGTGGACAGTGATCTTCTTGCCGCATCGTTGGCGATGGGCGTGTCCCGCAGCTATACTATCCGGCGCATTGTGCTGCCCCAAGCCGTGGGGCAGCTGACCTCTGCCATCATTTTGGGCGGCTGCTACGCCATGGGTGCGGCTGCGCCGCTGATTTTTACCGGCGCTGTTATTCTCTCCCGTGTGCCCACGAATCTGATGCAGCCCGCCATGGCTCTGCCCTATCACCTCTACATTCTCTTGACGCAGGGAACCTCCCCCGCCAATGCCTACGGCACCGCCTTCGTTATGATGCTGCTGGTGCTCCTCTCCAATACCATCGCCACGTTCATTACATGGAGGAAATTGAAATGAGTGACGCCATTCTCACATTCCACGACTTCGGCGTGTCTTACGGCCGCAAGCGCGTACTGGAACATATCCACACCGCCATCCGTCCCCACCGCATCACCGCCATCATCGGCCCCTCCGGCTGCGGGAAATCTACACTGCTGAAGTCCATGAACCGGATGCTGGAACTGGAGAACAGCGCAGAGCTCTCCGGCTCCATCCATTTTCAAGGGAAAGATTTGCAAACCATTCCGCCGGAGGAACTGCGCCGCCGGATCGGCATGGTCTTTCAAGCCCCTACCCCCTTCCCCATGTCCATCTATAAAAACCTCACCTACGCCCCCTGCTATCACGGCATTCGGGACAAAGCACAGCTGGACGGAATCGTCCGTGAAACGCTGGAAACCACCGGGCTTTATGAGGAGGTGCGGGAGGAACTCCACCGCAGTGCGCTCACCCTCTCTGGTGGACAGCAGCAGCGCCTATGCATCGCCCGTGCGCTGACTGCCCAGCCGGAAGTACTGCTGCTGGACGAGCCGTGCTCGGCGTTGGATGTGAAGAGTACCCAGACCATCGAACAGCTGCTCCTCCGCTTAAAGGAACACTACACCGTGGTGATCGTCACCCACAATCTCTTTCAGGCACGGCGCATCGCTGACGACTGCCTGTTCCTCCTCAACGGCCAACTCTGGGAACAGGGCACCGCAGAGGAGTTGTTCTCCCATCCCCAGCGCCCGGAGACACGGGACTATTTAGAGGGCGTTTTCTCTTAAAGCGCAAAAAAGGCACCGCCCGCAGGCGGTGCCTTTTTGTGTCTCTTTTAAAATTCCAGCTTCTGATCCTTCAGGAAAAACGTGAAGGTTCCCTGACCGACATGCTTGCCATTCTGATCCTTGATGCTCACCTCGTACACGCATATGGTGCGGCCGCTCTTGATCTCTCTGGCCTCTGCCGTCAGCGTATCACCGGCATAGCAGGCACCGAGGTACTGGTAGCTTGCATTGACTGTCGCAGAAAGACGACCGTGGACGGTAGACGCAGAACCGGCAACAATATCCGCCAGCGTAAAGCAGACGCCGCCATGCGTCGTTCCGCCGGGATTGATCTCATCTTCCTGCACGGTCTTGGTGACTCTTGCATAGCCTTCCGCGATTTCTTCCACGCAGATGCCCATCTTTTTTGCAAAAGCATTGCTTGATCTGCGATACTTCAACATTTCCTCAAAATCCATGGTACTTCCTCCTGTATTCTTATCTTTTTTGTAAATTTCCAATGATCTAAGAGCAAATATTTTAAAAAGAAAACCCGGCCAACCTATATTTTGCCGGGATATAGCAAAAATGCCCACGCAACAGCGTGAGCATTTTTGTTGGCACTAGCGAACACTTTAGATTGCCATGCCAAATCCGAAACGCTTGCTGCAA
>JAHHSH010000037.1 GCA_020025345.1 Oscillospiraceae bacterium
AAGGCGCGCACCTTCCGTGAGCAGATGGAGAAGGCCAAGGAGAACGCCCGCAGTAAGGGCGAGAGCGAGGCGCGGCGCATCGTAAGAGATGCCCAGCAGCGCTCCGAGGAGATTTTTGCCGAGCTGGAAGCGCTGCGAAAAGAGCAGCAGCGACAGGCAAATTTCCAATCTGTCAACGATGCCAAAGCGTCGGTGCGCCGCAATCTGAAGGCGGCGGAGGACGCGCTCCATATCCGTGAAAAGGTGGCGGAGCCGGAGTTGGCACCCAGCCGCCCCTTCGAGGTGGGCGATTTGGCCGAACTACCCGGTGTACGGACGGCAGCCACCGTGGTGGGTGTCAACAATGACGGGACACTTTTACTGCAGGCGGGAAAGATGAAGATGACCGTGAAGGCATCTCAGGTGCGGCTCATCGAGGGGGCTGCGGCGCAGGAGAAAAAGAAGCGCCAGCGTGCCGCCGCCACCGCAGCGCCGAAGCTGCATCTGGGCGCCCGTGCC
The DNA here is from genome assembly GCA_020025345.1 of Oscillospiraceae bacterium. GTDB lineage: Bacteria > Bacillota > Clostridia > Oscillospirales > Oscillospiraceae > Vescimonas. Next base: position 499 of record JAHHSH010000037.1, read on the forward strand.
GCCTCGGAACTGGATATTCGCGGGTACGAGACACTGGAGGCGGAGAGCGTTGTGGAGAATTACATCGACAGCGCCGTGATGGCAAAGCTGGGAACGGTGATCATCATTCACGGCAAGGGCACTGGCGCGTTGCGCAAGGCAGTCCACGAAATCCTCAAGCGAAATCGTGCCGTTAAGAGCTTCCGACTGGGCCGTTACGGCGAAGGAGAAGCAGGCGTGACGGTGGTAGAGCTGAAATAAGAGCGGAATTTGTGGAAAGCGCCGAATTCTTCTCATAAATGTGGAGAGCACCTAAAAAATTTCGTTGGAATAAATATTGCATTCTGCGGCCATTTAGATATAATAGAAGTACCGAAAGTTTTAGCAAACGATTTCGCTTTTATCAAAAAAATGCTGCGTATGAAGGAGAGCTTGTTTCATGTATACTCAGGAAATTACCGTTAAGAACGAGGTCGGTCTGCATGCCCGGCCTGCAACCTACTTTATTCAGAAGGCCAACGAGTTTAAATGTGGTATCTGGGTGGAGAAGGAAGAGCGCCGCGTCAATGCCAAGAGCCTGCTGGGTGTTCTGTCCCTCGGCATCGTGAAGGGTACGACCATCACGTTGATCGCTGATGGTTCCGACGAAAAGGAAGCTGTTGCCGCTCTGGTGGAGCTGGTGGAAAACAACTTCGGCGAGTAATCGAACAATATAAAAGATCCGACATCTTCGGGATGTCGGATCTTTTTTTGTAACTCTTTGTAGTTCATATGTTACCGCCTGCACGTTGACAGAGGTGGGAAAACTATGGTAGATTGAAGAAAATTCCACCACAAGAATGTGACATTCGGACGGTGAAAAAAAGAAATAACGGAGGGTATGGAAATGATGAAACGATGGATCGCCGTGGTGCTGAGCGCGATTTTGGCCATTTCTCTGGTAGCCTGCGGTAGTAAGAAAAGCAATGACGGAGAAAAGGTCATCGCTGCGATGGAAAAGATGAGCACTGCACAGAGTTATAATTCTACCATGAAAACAGAAGTGCAGATGCAGGTGTCGGAAATTGGAAAGATGGAGGTTTCCATGGATATGGATATGTCCTGCTTTGTGGAGCCGATGAAGGCCAAGGTAGATATGAAGATCAATATGCTGGGCCAAGGCATGGATATGTCGATGTATATGCAGGAGAAGGATGGCAAGTACGAGGTGTACGTCCAGAATGGCGGCGAGTGGCTGTCCACGGAGATGTCCATGGAGGAGATTGGACAGATGGATGCGAAGGCCAGCCTGCAGCTCTATGTGGATAGCAGTAAAAGCTTCTCCTTTGCAGGAACCGAGGAGATCAACGGCTATAAGGCAGATCGCTATGACGGTTCGATCGAGGGCGAAGCCATCCAGAAAGCCATGAGCAATATGGCCAATACGCCGGGCTTTAATCTGAAGGATATGGGGCTTGACGAGGATGTGTTCAAGAAGATGGGCAAGCTGCCAATCTCGATTTGGATCGACCAGGAGTCTGGCTATCCGGTGTACTACAGTATGGATATGAGCGGGTTCATGAACCAAATTATGAAGCAGCTTATGGACAGAACGGGCACCGAGGACGTGGAAGTCAAGACGGATAAGATGGAGATTACCATGAGCTTTTCCGATTTTAACGCAGTACCCGATTTTGAAATGCCTGAGGGAACCAATTCCACTGCGGCCTAATAGAAAAAAAGATTGATTAAAAAAGAGGGAGGTCTCTTAAGAGACCTCCCTCTTTTTTGCGTTTATCGATCCTGTTCGCCGCAAGTGGCGACCCGCAGCAGCATTTCGGCCGCTGCCAGCGGGTAGGCACCCTGCGCCGTTTCTCCGGTGAGCATCAGGGCCGCTGCGCCGTCAAGGCAGGCGTTGTAGATGTCTGTGACCTCTGCCCGGGTGGGGACAGGACTGTGGATCATGCTCTGGAGCAGGTGGGTCACCACCAGAAAATCGTGGTTGGCTGCACGGCAGGCGGCGGCAATTCGCTTTTGCGCACGGGGCAGCTCCCACAAAGGCAGATTGCTGCCCAAATCGCCGCGGGCTATCGTCACCACGTCGCACAAGTCCATCCAATCCTCCAGTGTTTCGATGCCCTGGGCGTCCTCTACCTTGGCGAAAATGCGGAGATGGGAAAGCCCCTGCGTCTCCAGCGCTTTTCGTACTTCTAAGAGATCGCGGCGGCTGCGGACAAAGGGCTGCATCACGGCGGTAACGCCGTGGAGTTCAGCCACGGCCAGATCTGCGATGTCGGCGGGGGAGACAGCGCTGCGCTGCAGCTGTACGCCGGGCAGGGTCAGGCTTTTGCGGCTCTCCAACGTGCCGCCTTGGGTGCAGCGGCAGTGGACGGCGTGCTCGGTTCGTGATTCGACCGCCAATAGAACGGCACCGTCATCCACAAGAATTTCCTGTTCCGGCTGCAAGGCGGCCAGAATGTCGTCATCCAGTGCCACACCGCCGGCGCCAAAGGTGAGAGCATCACCGGTTTGCAGTTCGATGGGCTGGGGGAGAACGCCCAATCGCATCTCCGGTCCACGGAGGTCGATGATCAGGTCCGGGCGGACACCGACAGATGCAGCGGCACGCTGCAAGGCATCCGTCCAAGGACGGCGTTCCGGGAGGGTGCAGTGGGACAGATTCAAACGAAAGCCGTTGATCCCCAGACGCAGCATGGCGGAAAGGGTGGCTTCATCGCAGCAGGCGGGTCCAAGAGTTGCGTAAGTTTTCATTGTGTAGAATTCTCCTTGTGGAAATGATCGTAGACCGCTTGGGCGGCCTTGGGCGGAACGGCCAGCTGTAACTCTTCCAACGAAGCGGCAGCGATGGCCCGTACTGTTTTGAAGTGGCGCATCAGCGCCTTTTTCCGCGCATCGCCCACGCCGGGGATGTGATCCAGCTGAGAAGAAAAGGCGCTGCGGCGGTGCTTTTCCCGGTGGTAGGTGATGGCAAAGCGGTGCACTTCCTCCTGAATCTGGCCGATGAGAGCGAAAAGCGGCGGACTTTGCTGAATGCCCAGCTCCTGCCCCTCCGGGGTCATCAGCGCGCGGGTACGGTGTCGGTCGTCTTTCACCATGCCCAAGATGGGCAGGGACAGTCCCAGCGCCGCCAGCGCCGTCTGCACGGCGCGGGCGTGGGTCATGCCGCCGTCGATGAGCAGCAGATCCGGGGCGGTGTCGAATTTCTCGTCGCCGTCCAAGTAGCGGCGGAACCGGCGGGTCAGAACCTCCTGCATGGCGGCGTAGTCGTCGGGGTGCTCCAGCGTCTTAATCTGGAAGCGGCGGTAGTCCCGCTTGAGGGGCTTTCCGTCCTGAAAGACCACCATGGAGGCAACCATATCGGAACTGCCGGTATTGGAGATGTCGTATGCCTCCAACCGCCGGGGCGGTTGGGGAAGACCTGCCAGCTGGCCCAAAAGCTCCAGCGTCTTGCTGGTGCGCTCGGCATCGGAGGTGATGCGCTCTACCTCCTCCTTGGCGTTGCGCTGTGCCATCAAAAGGAGATCGTGGCGTTCACCCCGCTGGGGGACGCGCACTGTAACCCGGTGCCCGGCCTGCTCCGTCAGCAGCGCGGCAAAGGTGTCCTGTTCCTCCAGAGGGAAGGGCAGAAGAATTTCCGAGGGCAGCACGCCGCGGTCGAGATAATACTGGCTGAGGACAGCGGCAAGGATGGAAGTGTCGTCCTCTTCTGCGGCGGCGGGGAAGACATTCACCTCTCGGCCTAAGAGATTGCCGTCTTGGATGTGCAGCACGGCGCAGCCGCAGCGCACCTCGCCGGGGAAGATGCCCCACACGTCCGTGTCGGCGCAGACACCGGCGATGACCTGCTGCTGTTTTCCCAACACGGACAGTGCCCGGATGCGGTCCCGAAGGGAGGCGGCTTTTTCAAAGGCCAGCGCTTCGGCGGCGGCCTCCATCTCCTGCTGCAGTTCGCCGGTGAGCTGTTGCAGCTTGCCGGAGAAGAGACGTTCCGCCTGCTCTATGCGGCGGTGGTACTCCTCCTGTCCGGGCCCGTTTTCCATGCAAAAGCCGTCACAGCGCCCGATGTGGTGGTTGAGACAGGGACGGTCCTTGCCAATATCCCGCGGGAAACGCCGGGAACAGGTGGGCAGACACAGCGCGGCGCATACCGCGTCGATGGCCTGCCGCGTCTCGTATCGCCCGCCAAAGGGGCCGAAGTATTTGGCACCATCGTCGGCAGTGCGGTTGACGAGGGTAAAGCGGGGGTAGGAGGACTTGATGTCCAGCCGGACAAAGGGGTAGCCCTTGTCGTCTTTTAAGAGAATGTTGTAGCGGGGCATATGGCGCTTGATGAGGGAGTTTTCCAGAATCAGCGCCTCGAATTCTGTGGAGACGAAGATGGTGTCGAAGTGATCCACCTGTGCCACCATGGCCCGTGTCTTGGCGTTGTGACCTGCGCCGCTTTGAAAATACTGGCTGACCCGGTTTTTCAGTTTCTTGGCCTTACCCACATAAATGACCTTGCCAGTCTTGTCCATCATCAGATAGACGCCGGGTACCAGCGGCAGATCATTGGCTTTTTCACGCAGTTCATCCCGTGTCATGGTGGAGCTCCTCCCTGTAAAACATGTGATGACAGTATAACACGCACCGTCGGCGGGGGCAAGGGAAAGGACTCTTGCACAATGGGGGAAAATGTGTATAATGTAAAATATATGGAGAAATAAGAGAGAAAAGATGAGTTTTATAGGTGGAGAATATGAAGAAGATGCGTGTGAAGAAACTGCTCGGGATGTTGCTGGCGCTGACGCTGCTGTGCGGCTGTGGGGCAAAGACCCAGACGCCGGCGGGGGAAAATAAGAGCCCCATACCGAAGCTGCCGATAGAACAGCATATGAAGCCTTTGGAACTCCCGCCGCTAAAACCGGAGGAGAAACCGGAGCCGACGCCTGCGCCGGAACCCGAATCCACGTCGAAACCCGCACCGGAGCCGGAACCTGTAGGAGGGGCGCCCTACTATGTGCGGGTGAACTGTGAAATGAACACGGTGACCGTCTATACGATGGACGAGAACGGGAAATATACCGTGCCGCATTGTGCCATGGTGTGCTCCAGCGGCGTGGGCGGCAGTACGCCGCTGGGCAGATATGAGCTGACTGGGAACCGCTGGAAGTGGCTGGGCTTGGTGGGCGGCGTGAAGGGAATGTACACCACCCAGATTATCGGGGACTACCTCTTCCACTCGGTACCCTATATGGAGTGGTACGACCATGGCAGTCTGCAGCCCGGCGAATTTGATAAGCTGGGGCAGGCGGCCTCCCACGGCTGTATTCGCCTGCAGGTGCGGGACGCCAAGTGGATTTACGATCATATGTGGGAGATTGAGGGAGTAGAGCTCTACAACAGTTCCGATCCCGGCCCGCTGGGAAAGCCCACTGCACCTAAAATCGGGGACAGCGCCTATCCCCGCTGGGATCCTACCGACCCGGACGAGAACAACCCGTGGCTGAACCCACCGGAACCGGAACCCAATCCCGGACCGGATCCCGATCCGACGCCGGAGCCCGAACCCGAACCGGATCCTAAACCCAATCCCGAACCAGATTCCGGTTTAGAACCGGATGGAAAACCCATTCCTAAACCGGAGGAAAGACCGACTCCCGAGGGAACCCCGGATCCCGCGCCGGAGACCACTTCCAAAGTGGTTCCTGCAAAAGAGCGGCCCGCTGTGTAATAAAGCAAGAAGCCCCTGTCTGACAGCTGTCAGACAGGGGCTTCTTTTTTCCTTTAGTTGAGGGAAGCCTCGTTTTGCGTGAAGAGGGCGTTGATCTTGCGCCGCAAAGGCTGGTGCCCCGGTGCCCGCAGCTCCGGATCCTCTGCCAGCAGCTGCTTGGCTGCCGTCTGGGCTTCGTCCAAAAGCCGCATATCACAGCTGAGATCTGCCACCTTCATGGCGGGCAGACCGTGCTGCCGCTGACCGAAGAAATCGCCGGGGCCGCGCAAGCGCAGATCTTCCTCGGAGATCTTGAAGCCGTCGTTGGTCTTGACCATGACCTGCAGCCGCTGGCGTGTCTCCTCACTGGGATGGTCACTGAAAAGGATACAGTAGGACTTGGCACTGCCGCGTCCCACACGCCCGCGCAGCTGGTGGAGCTGGCTGAGGCCGAAGCGCTCGGCGTTCTCCACCACCATGGTGTTGGCATTGGGGACATCCACACCCACCTCGATGACGGTGGTAGACACCAGAATATCGCTCTCGCGGTTGACAAAGGAGGTCATCACCGCATCTTTTTCCTTGGGCTTCATCTTGCCGTGAAGCAGGGACACTCGCAGATCGGGGAATACCTCCTCCTGCAGCTTGCGGGCGTAGGCGGTCACAGCCTTGCGTTCGTCTGGCACTTCCTCGCCGTCGCCCACCAGCGGACAGACGATGAACACCTGATAACCCGCCGCCACCTGCTTGCGGATAAAGTTGTTGACGCGCAGCCGATAGCTCTCGTTCACGGCGAAGGTATCCACCTTTTGCCGTCCGGGGGGCAGCTCGTCAATGATGGACACGTCCAGGTCGCCGTAGATAATGAGGGCCAGCGTCCGGGGAATGGGGGTGGCGGAGAGCACCAGCACATGAGGGTGGACACCCTTGTGTCCCAGCGCTGCACGCTGCTCGACGCCGAAGCGGTGCTGCTCGTCGGTGATCACAAGACCCAGCCGGGCATAGTGGACATCCTCTGTCAAAAGGGCGTGGGTGCCGATGCAAAAATCGATGGTGCCGTCGGCAAGCCCTGCCAGGATCTCCCGTCGTTCCTTGGCGCGGGTGGAGCCGGTGAGGAGAGCGCAGCGCAGGCCGAACTTGGCAAAGAGAGGGGATAGTCCCTGGTAGTGCTGCCGTGCCAAAATTTCCGTGGGCGCCATGAGGGCGCTTTGATAGCCATTTTGGGCGGCGAACCACACGCAGGCCGCCGCGACCATGGTCTTGCCGCTGCCCACATCGCCCTGGCAGAGTCGGTTCATGGGGCGATCATGGCACATATCGCCCAAGGCGTCACCCACGGCACGCTGCTGCGCACCGGTCAGAGTAAAGGACAGCTTCTCATAAAAGGGTGCCATGTCTACCGCATGGCAGACGGGGCCGGACACATCCTGCCGCCGCTGCCGCAGCCGCTGCAGTCCGTAGGTCAGCAGAAACAGCTCTTCGAAAACCAGCCGCCGCCGCGCCGTTTCCAGCGCCTCCGGCGAGGAGGGAAAGTGGATATTCTCAAAAGCGTAGTTTACATAACAGAGATGGTGCTGCTGCCGCACCTCATCCGGCAAGACATCCTCCAACAGATCGCTGCACGCGGCTAAGCCCTGCTGCACGGCGCGGGACAAAATCAGCTGGCTGACGCCGGCGGTGAGGTGGTAGATGGGCATGATGCGGCCGGTGATCTGCTGCTGACCCTCCTGCTCGATGAGGGGGTTGACCATCTGGCGGCGCAGGAGATTTCCCTCCACCTTGCCGTAAAAGATGTAGGTTTCTCCGCGGTGAAGAGAATTTTTTCGATATTCCTGATTGAAAAAGACCAGATCCAGAGAGCCGCTGCTGTCCACGGCACGGGCACGCACCAGCGTTTTGCCGCCCCGGATGCGGTGGGCGGTGGGGTCGGCGGCGATCATAGCCTTCACACAGGCGTTCTCGCCGAGAAGCAGCTCCTTGATAGGGCGGGTCAGCGTGCGATCCTCATAGCCGCGGGGGAAGTAGGAGAGCAGGTCTTGCAGCGTGGTGATCCCCAACTTGGCTAGGGATTTGGCGCGGGTCTCGCCAATGCCGCGGATGGCGCGAATATCGGTTTGCAGGTCAGCCATGGAAATGCCCTCCTCTCAAAGTTTCTATGATGATTTTATCAGTTTTCCGTGGCAAATACAACTTGTAAAAAGAGTGCGCAGATATCGGGGGCTGCGGACAATAAAAAACCGGAGCTGCCATGGCAGCTCCGGTTTTCTCAAGTGTGCCGGTTGGATGTACTGAAAACGGCATCCGCAGGGGATTTTTGTGCTATTCGTTATAGCTGGCGGCCCATTCTGCGGGGCCGTAGCTCACGGTTTCGTAGGGGGCGTTGATGGAGACCACCAGCTGATCGGTATGGCAATTATAGATGGAAATATCCACATGCCAATCTGTGGTATGATTCGCTAAGATGTAATTCAGTCCGTAGCCGGCGGCAACATTATATACGGTTGCAGCGTGCAGCAAATTGGGGATCTTTTCATCAAAATAAAAATCTACCTTCTGATAGTTTTCATCCGGCACATACCGGTATTCACTGTTGTATGTCTCGTATTCGGTGACCAGTTTCTTGATATAATCGTTGTTGCGCTGAATCAGGCGATCTCTTTGCGCGTCTGTGAGTTCTGCCTGCACACCCTCGTCAACAATTTTTACATCCGTATAATACTCCTCGCCCAAGTCATAAAAGGTCTCCACGGCCTTTTCCGGCGTTGTCGATGTATATGCCCAATAGGATGTGGGGATAATGTAGGTTTCGGTTTTGGGGGCCTGTTTAGCACAGCCGCTGAGCAGCACAAGTACGCTGAAAAGAACAGCAATCATTTTGATTTTTTTCATATACCCTCCTTAAATTCCAAGAAACACTCGTGGGATGTTATCGGATACAGAGATCATCTTTGGATAGAGATGGTATCCCTGCTGTCGAAGTAATCGGTAGAAAGATAGTCGGTATAGTTGAATTCTGACAGATAGATAAGATTTCCTTCTTTCAGAAGAATCACTTGTGTCATGCCGTAGAGCCGGTGTTGGCGCATAAAGTCTGCATACTGTAACTTGAACGATTCAAAATCTTCTACAGTACAAGTTGCTCCATCGACGAAAATGCATAGACTGCTGGCAACTTTGTCATCAAAAACGGTTTCGTCGGTAGGCACATCCGTCAGGGATGTGTCTGTGATCTCGGCGTATACCTTTACTTCGGTATTCGGCAAAAAAGATTTGAGATTCTCCCGTACATAAGAGGCAAAGTAAGGGGACGAGGCCACGGCAACGAAATCATCTTCGTATCCGGCTTCCGTCTTTGTGATGGTAAAGCTGTCCACCGCCATGTGGCCGGAGGTGGGATAAGCGCGCATATGCTCCTTTTCCATGGGGCCTGCCTCTGTATAGCCGGCATAGGAGAAGGGGAGATCGTACTTAGCTTCGGCATATAGAAGCATTTCTTCAATGGCGACAATGGCCCGTTGCTGGTGAGGGGGAAGCGCATCATATTCCGTGGGCAGTCCCTGCTCCGCTAAGATATCTTTTTGCCGCTCGCTCAGTGTAACTTCGGGTTCTTTCTCGTCTGTGGGCTCTGCATGGTTCGCTGCACATCCACAGATGCCGATAATCAGAATGATCAGAGCTGCTATTAGACCAAAACCGTCTCTCTTTTTCATGTTTGACCCTCCCATGAGCTGTCGTTGTGTCATTGTGGTGCCTTTGCTGCTGGGAATAGGGGATGATTGCTTTGCATATACCGAGTGAGCCTAAAAGATGCAAGAAATCAAACTCTCACATAATCGATGTACTGGAAACGGATGCCGCCCTCCTCCATGACTTCGCTTTCCACTGCCACTTTCCAGTGGGAATCTGCGTCCAGATCGGGGAAGAAGGTATCCGCCGGTGCGTCGGCGTAGACCTTGGTCACATAGACCCGGTCACACCACGGGAGCATCTGGCGATAGACGCTGCCGCCGCCGATGCAAAAAGCGTCGGCTTCTGCCGCTTGCGCGGCTTCTTCAGCGCTGCGCACCATGTCCACGCCCTCCGGGGCAAAGGTCATGTCCCGGGAGAGCACGATGTTGCGGCGCTTGGGCAGCGGCTTGCTGCCGGGGAAGGAGAGAAGGGTCTTGCGGCCCATGATCACGCTGTGACCGGTGGTCATCTGGCGGAAGCGCTTCATATCGGCGCTGATGTGGAAGAGGAGATCTCCCTCACAGCCGATGCCCCAGTTTTGATCGACGGCTACGATTGCCTGCATGGTGCGTCCTCCTTAAATAGCCACCGGGATCTTGTCCTCAAAGGGCTGGGGGTCATAGCCCTCCAGCTGGAAGCTGTCCCGCGTGAACTGGTAGAAATCCTGTACCGACTTGTCGATGGAGAAGGTGGGGGCCGGACGGCTCTCCTTTTCCAGCAGCTTTTCGATGATGGGTACATGGCGGTCATAGATGTGTGCATCGGCGATGACGTGTACCAGCTCGCCGGGCACAAGGCCGCTGACCTGTGCCATCATGTGGACCAGTACGGCGTACTGCACCACATTCCAGTTGTTGGCGGCCAGCATATCCTGGCTGCGCTGGTTGAGAATGGCGTTGAGGGTGTTGCCGGAGACGTTGAAGGTCATGGAATAGGCGCAGGGATAAAGTGCCATCTCGTGGAGATCTTCAAAGTTATAGATGTTGGTGAGGATGCGGCGGGAGGCGGGATTGTGCTTCAAATCGTAGAGCACGCGATCCACCTGATCCATGTCCCCCTCGGGATAGTGATGCTTGACCGCCAGCTGATAGCCATAGGCCTTGCCGATGGAGCCGTTCTCGTCGGCCCAGCTGTCCCAGATGTGGCCGCGCAGGTCATGGATGTTGTTGGATTTTTTCTGCCAGATCCACAAAAGCTCGTCAATGGCGGTTTTCAGATAGGTGCGGCGGATGGTGAGGATGGGGAACTCCTCCTGCAGATTGTAACGGTTGACGATACCGAATTTCTTCACCGTGTGGGCCGGTGTTCCGTCATCCCAGTGAGGGCGTACCGCCTGATCGGTGTCCCATACACCGTGGGTCAGTATCTCACGGCAGTTTTCTTTAAAAATTTCATCGGCACGGCTCATAGCGGTGTTCCTCCTGTTGGCATAGTATTTTTCATAAATATATCATAGATGATGGCACTAGACAAGAGTGGAAACACCTGCAAGGTAAGTATACACAAAGAGCAGGAAAGACTTGCTTTTTTGTGAATTTGACGTATAATACAATATGTATTATTATGGAAAAAAGGAGAAAATCCTATGAATTATGACGTGTTGTTGATCGGTGCCGGCCCCGGCGGTATCTATTCCGCCTACGAGCTGATGGAGAAGAAGCCGGGCATCCGGGTGGCTGTTTTTGAGGCCGGTCACGAGCTGGCACGCCGCCGCTGTCCCATCGACGGCGAGAAGGTCAAATCCTGTATCAAGTGCCCTACCTGCGCCATTATGAACGGCTTTGGCGGCGCAGGCGCCTTTTCGGACGGCAAGTACAACATCACCAACCAGTTCGGCGGTACGCTGTGTGACTACATCGGCAAGAACAAGGCGCTGGAGCTGATGGAGTATGTGGATGAGATCAATATGGCTTGCGGCGGCAAGGGCACCAAGCTCTACTCCACCGGCAACACCCACATCAAGAAGCTGTGCCTGGAAAATGACCTGCACCTGCTGGACGCCTCTGTGCGCCATCTGGGCACAGACATCAACTATGTGGTGCTGGAGAATCTCTATAACCGCCTCAAGGACAAGGTGGATTTCTTCTTCGATACCCCGGTGCGGCAGGTAAAGCATACCGACGAGGGCTATACTGTCACCACCGACAAGGCGGAATATATCGGCAAATACTGCGTGATCTCCGTGGGCCGCAGCGGCTCGAAGTGGATGGAGACGGTGTGCAAGGATCTGGAGATCCCCACCCACTCCAATCGTGTGGACATCGGCGTCCGGGTGGAGCTGCCCTATGCCGTGTTCGCCCACCTCACCGACGAGCTCTATGAGAGCAAGATCGTCTATCGCACCGAAAAGTTCCAGGATCGTGTCCGCACCTTCTGCATGAACCCCCACGGCGTGGTGGTCAACGAGAACACCAACGGGATTGTCACCGTTAACGGCCACAGCTATGAAGATCCTGCCCTCCACACGGATAACACCAACTTTGCCCTTCTGGTGGCAAAGCATTTCTCCGAGCCCTTCAAGGACTCCAACGGCTACGGCGAGAGCATTGCACGCCTGAGCAATATGCTGGGCGGCGGCGTGATCGTGCAGCGCTTCGGCGATCTGATCCGCGGCCAGCGCAGCACCGTCAAGCGCCTTTCCGAGAGCTTTGTGACGCCCACGCTGGCGGCGACCCCCGGCGATTTGAGTCTTGTCATGCCCAAGCGTATTCTGGACGGTATCATCGAGATGATCTACGCCCTCGATAAGATCGCCCCCGGTACGGCCAACGATGACACCCTCCTCTATGGTGTCGAGGTAAAGTTCTACAACATGGAGGTAGAGCTGGACGAGAACCTGGAGACCTGCCACGAGGGTCTCTATGTGATCGGCGACGGCAGCGGCGTGACCCACTCCCTCAGCCATGCCAGCGCCAGCGGCGTCCATGTGGCCCGTCATCTGGCAGAGATCATGTAAAAGGGCGGCGGATATTTCCACATCCGTCTTTGGGAATACCATCATTTTTGAAAAAAGGAAAGCGGTGTAACTTCGGTTACACCGCTTTTTGCAGTTTACGAATGGTGTGCAAGGATGCCGTTGGCGGGGACTTATTGTTCCTGCATGGAGAAGAGCAGACGAAAAGAATGCGTAGGGGCATCCGGCTGAGGAATCAGAATCCCGTCGGCCGCCCAGTAGCCCGCAGACTCGATTTCACAGCGAATTTCTACGCCGTTTACCGTGCGAGTGAAGGGTTCTATGGGATGCTGAACAAGGAAGTCCACCACTTCCTTCACCTCATCGTCATCGAAAAGGCCGCTGCGGCCCCGTGTGTAGGCGATGACAGCCAGCGCCATCTGGGTGGATTGGTCGGAGAAAATTTTTTCGGAGGTGCCGCCCCTCTCCAAGGCAAAGGAAACCCCAGTAAGAATGTCGCCGTGCTCCTCGTAGACAAAGTCGATGGGCGGATCGGTGACGTAAATAATCACGCTGCCGTCGTCCTGTTCGGAGCGATGATGGCCTTTGTCGTCCAAACGATCGGTAAAGTCCATATAGCGCGCCACATAGTTATAGTTTTCGGAAAATTCTGCCCCTGTCAGCTGCCCACGGTTGGGCGGGAGAGAGGCGAACTGGGAGGCGAGAAAAAAGACGATGACCACGACGGCGGCAGCACCCGCGACGGCGGCGACACGCCATGGCTTCTTGTCCTTCTGTTGTTCCACCGTGTCCTCTTCCCACGGAAGGCAGCTGTTGTCACTGCATTGCATATAGGATTTATAGAGCCGATAGAGCCGCACAAAGGGGATATTCAGTCCCAGACCGTAGAGCAATACCAACCATGTGCGGTAGGCGCTGTCCATGTAGGAGGGCTTTTGCCCGTTGCAGTCCCGCACAGAAAGACCCATGAGCCACTTGCCGGGGGTGGTGCCCCAGAAGTGGAGCATGACCGGTTCCAAGCCCAGCATCAGAAAAAAGACGATGATCGGTGAGGCGGCGATCCAGCCCTGTGCCAGAGAGGAAGAAGGAGAAGTACGGCACAAGAGAGGGAGAAGCAGCATCCACAGCCCGTGATAGAGGAAAAGATCAAAGCCACGGGCGAAAAATCGCTGCCACGGAGCCTGTAGGGGACGCAGGGTGTCCTGCGTCGGCAGGGCGGGAGCGGACGCTTTATCCCGGGAAAGCCCCGCCAGATAGGGACGGGCATCCAGTGTGGCATACTGGACGTTATCCTGCCGCAGCTGCTGGCAGAGTTCCCGGCGGCGCGCCAAGGTATGCTCTTCCTGCGCCAAAGTGGGGAAGTAACTGTCCAGCGCTTCGGGGAGGGATAGATCCCCTGCCTCCAATGCCTTCAATTCCTCCAGAGAAAGACCCACGGTGCGCAGAAGGCGGATCTTCAAAAGCTGCCGGAGATCTTCCTCGGAGTAGTCCCGGTAGCGGTTTTCCTGCCGCTGGGGATGGAGAAGTCCCTCTTTTTCATAAAAGCGGATGTTGCTCCGCTGCAGGCCGGAGCGCTCTTCCATTTCCTTGATGTTCATAGGCAGCCCCCTTTCGTTGTCTCCATCATATACTGTGAAGCGGGTTTACAGTCAAGACTTTTTTGAAATTTCCGCAAAAAAAGCGGCGGAAGATGGTCTTCCACCGCTTTGTCGTCTCACTGAAAGATTCAGTTGTCCATATCCACTGTGATGTTGTCGGTGCCGTGGAGCTCGAATTCGCCCAGATAGAGGTTCATCCGCTCCATGATCTCTTCATAGTTCTCCGCCGTGACGGGAGGATCGTCCAGATCCCGCAGCGCCAGCTCCTGTGCCAGAATTTCAAAGAAAACCGTATCCTCATAGGCCATGATGGCCTCATGGATGCCGCCCTCGGCAAAAGCGCGGGAGGGGATCAGCTCCCCCTCGTATAGCTCCGTGAGGGAGGCCATGCCGTGGCCAAGACAATGGGAGAAGAGCAGGCTCTCTACTTCGTCGTATTGGCGGATGCGGTCATCACCCCGGGTGGAGTTGAGCACCCAGTTGCCGATATACACCAGATCCAGCAGACGCCGGAACTGTTTTTCACTCAGTTCGATTTTCAAAATGCCACCTCCGATTGGTTTTGCCGGGGAGGAAAACCCGCCTGCCCATAGAATAACAGCATTATAGCAGACCATGACAGAAAATACTACCGAAAAAAGTGGGGAAATACTCCAAAATTTCACTTGTTTCCCGCGCTTTTCAATAGTATAATAAATTAGTTACATTATTATGAGTATCATAGGGAGGTTCTGTCATGGACAACAGAGCTGTGGGAGTGTTTGACTCCGGGCTGGGCGGCTTGACGGCCGTCCGGGAGCTGCGGAGACTCCTCCCCTCTGAAAACATTATATACTTTGGAGACACGTCCCGTGTCCCCTACGGTGGAAAATCGGAGGAAACTTTGATCCGATATTCCCAGCAGGACATGGCTTTTCTTCGTTCTAAGGATGTGAAGGCCGTGCTGATCGCCTGCGGCACAGCCACCACGGCGGCGCTGCCGACATTGCAGCGGGAGAATGACATTCCTGTGCTGGGTGTAGTGGATGCGGCCTGCCGGCGGGCGGTAGAGGCAACACGGAATAAGCGGGTGGGCCTCATTGCCACGGCGGCTTCCGTTCGCTCCGGCGTCTATGAGCGCACGATGCGTACCATGGACAGCACCATCCGCACGGTCAGCTGCGCCTGTCCCCTCTTTGTATCGCTGGTGGAAAACGGTCGCTATCGCCGGGGCGATGCGGTGGTAGAACTGGTGGCGCGGGAGTATCTGGAACCCATGAAGGCCACCGGAGTGGATACGCTGATTTTAGGCTGCACCCATTTCCCCTTGCTGGAGGATGTCATCGCGGACGTGATGGGGCCGGAGGTGACGCTCATCAATGCCGGTGCCGAGGCGGCGCGGGAATTGGCGCTCGTACTGGAAAAAGGGGATTTGCTCCGCGACGGTGTGGGCAGTATTACCCTTTACGCCAGCGGCGACGCGGCGGAATTCGGTGAGCTGGCAGGGCATTTTTTAGATGAGCCGATGGTCAAGCCGGTAGAGCCGGTGAACATCGAGAACGATTGAGGTGCGCTGTGGAAGGACATGTAAAAGTTGCGATCCGCAGTGTCATCACCGCACAGGGAGAGCGCGAGGAGATGCGCCAGACGGGCCGTGGATTGCTGCGGCAGGACGAGGACGGCTATCATCTGCGCTACAGTGCCGCCGACGAGACGGGCCAGCGCAGCAACAACGCTTTGAAGATGACCGGGGAGGGCATTACGGTACACAATACCTCCACCGGCTATACCCTGCAATTAGATCCGGAACGTGCCACGGTGCTGCGCTTGCAGGCAGGTGGTTCTGTGCTGGAAATGGGCATTGAGACCCGCCGTATCCACTGGGCGCTGGAAGAGGATGAGCAGGGCGAAATTACAATGGAATACACCATGCTGTCCGGAGGTACACCGATTTCCGATGTGTGCCTGCGGATGAAGATAGAGAAAGAATATAAGGAGAGATAACACCATGACAAATATGATCCAGAACGCAAAAGACCAGGTGCTGCAGCTGACGCTGGAGGCACTGAAAAAGGCCAACGCTGAGGGCTTGCTGCCCGAAGTGTCCGTGACCCCCTCTGTGGAGATCCCCAAGGATACCTCCAACGGCGACTATACCACCACCTTCTGCCTTGCCGCGGCGAAGGCCATGCGCATGAATCCCCGCCAGGTGGCACAGATTCTCATGGATCATATGGTGCTGGAGGGCTCCTATTTCACCTCCGTGGAGATGGCAGGCCCCGGCTTTTTGAACTTCCGTCTGGGCGATAAGTGGTTCGCCGACACGGTAGCTGCCGTGGAGACGGAGGGCGAGAATTACGGCAGCAATGATATGCTGGCCGGCAAGAAGTACATGGTGGAATTTGTCTCCGCCAACCCCACCGGCCCCATGCACATGGGCAATGCCCGCGGCGGCGTGCTGGGCGATACGCTGGCTTCCGTGCTGCAGAAGTCCGGTGCCAATGTGTGGCGTGAGTTCTATGTGAACGACGCCGGTAACCAGATTGAGAAGTTTGCCAAGAGTCTGGAGGCCCGCTACATTCAGATCATCCGCGGCGAGGACGCTGTGGAGTTCCCGGAGGACGGCTATCACGGCGATGACATCCGTGAGCTGGCACAGGCTTTCTATGAGCAGGAGGGTGACAAGTATCTGGAGTGCGACCAGCAGGAGCGTCACGATGCCCTTGCCAAGTTCGGCCTGAGCCGCAACATCCCCAAGATGCAGAGCGATCTGGCTCGTTACGGTATCCACTATGACCAGTGGTTCTTCGAGTCCTCCCTCCACGAGAGCGGCTATGTGGCCGATTCCGTGGGCAAGCTGACGGAGCTGGGCTATACCTATGAGAAGGACGGCGCTCTGTGGCTCAACACCAGCCGCATCCTTGGCGAGAAGCTGAAGCAGGCCGGCAAGAGCGATGAGGACATTGAGAAGCTGGGTCTGAAGGACGACGTGCTGCGCCGCGCCAACGGCTTCTACACCTACTTCGCCGCCGATATTGCCTACCACCGCAACAAATTCGCCGTTCGCGGCTTCGATAAGGTCATCAACATCTGGGGCGCTGACCACCACGGCCATGTGGCACGTTTGAAGGGTGCCATGGACGCACTGGGTCTCAATGGTTCTGAGCGTCTGGACATCGTCCTCATGCAGCTGGTGAAGCTGGTGCGTGACGGCGAGGTGGTGCGTATGTCCAAGCGTACCGGTAAGGCCATCTCCCTCACCGATCTGCTCGATGAGATCCCGGTGGATGCCTGCCGCTACTTCTTCAACGCCAAGCCCGAGACGCAGATGGAGTTCGATCTGGGCCTTGCCGTCCGCGAGGACAGCGAGAACCCGGTGTACTATGTCCAGTATGCCCACGCCCGGATCTGCACGCTGCTCAAGGCACTGGCGGCGGAGGGCTACACCGTGCCCGATGCCAAGGATGTGGACTTCAGCCTCCTCCACGAGGACAGCGAGAAGGCCCTCATTAAGCAGCTGTCTGTCTACTGCGAGGCTGTGCGCCTGGCGGCTCGTGACTACGACCCCAGCCACATCAACCGCTATTTGACCGATCTGGCTGCCGCTTTCCACAAGTTCTACAGCGCCTGCCGCATCAAGGGCGAGGAGGAGCAGCTCCTGCGCGCCCGTCTGAAGCTGGCCGACACGGCACGCAGCGTGCTGCGCAACGGTATGGCCCTCATCGGCTGCAATGCCCCCGAGCAGATGTAATTCGAAGTAATAAAAAGAGAGCGTATCTCAGATACGCTCTCTTTTTTACATAGTTTGCGCCGGTTTCCATCACATCACGAAGAGCAGCCGTACGCTCATGGCGGCGGCCAGAAAGCCCACGGCGTCGGCGGTTAAGGCCGCCGGGATGGCGTAGCGTGTGCGGCG
>JAHHSH010000038.1 GCA_020025345.1 Oscillospiraceae bacterium
CCACCGTACTGAGAAATGATGGCGGCTGCCAGCTTGGGGTTGGGGTTGGTGATGCGCACCGGGTACTGCAATTTCTTTTCATATACGAACATCAGTCATTTCCTCCTTCGTCCCAAGGCCACGGATCCTTCAACCATGTATAACCGCCTGGCGTGATGGTGGTTTGAGTCAAGGGGCCATACATTTTTTCGTATTTGGCGCGGCCCTCCTGTGCCATTCGGATATAGTTCCAGTAGAGATCCAATACCTCTTGATCATCTGCGTGGGTTACCAGATATAGGCCCAGTTCGTCAATGGCGAAGTCCAGCGCCATTAGCTCCGAAAGTGCGGAGTTGGCGGCGGGAAAGCGGCTTTTCAGCTCACTATGAAAGGGCAGATCCAGACCGGGAAACAGTGTGCCCTGTTGCAGCGCCTCACGCTGATTATAGCGCTTGGGGTTCTGGTTTTGTTTGGGAATATAGGGGAAGGCCAGAGGCAGGCAGTGTCCCGGCACGGAGCCTTCCCAATCCTTACATGACGAGGAAGCCGCAGGACGGGTTTCCTGGGTCATGTCATCATTTTTTTCAATATACAATGCGTGTTCCTCCTTTGCTGTTGGGGCGTTTGCCCATGCCATTCTATGCATTTGCGGCGTTATAGGACACGGGGGATTTGCTTTTCTGCCGCAATGTGGTAAAATCAGCACATACCATCGGGGATGCACGCATACAGTACGGCGAGGAGGGAAGTGCATTGCGGTGGAGAAAAATGATAGTAGTGAGTTGCGTTTTGCTGCTGATTGTACCGATCGTCTCTGTAACATGGGCCGCAGAAGAGCAGACGTTGATTGCCATTGATGCCGGTCACGGCGGCGGTGACGGCGGCGCTGTAGCAGCAGACGGAACGACGGAGAGCAGCCTGAATTTGCAGATTGCCCAGAAGTTAGAGGGAATTTTTTGCTTCTTGGGCTACCCGACAGTGATGACCCGCGCCGGAGAGGAGAGCCTTGCAGATGGCGACGCGGGCACAGTGCGCCAGCAAAAGGTGACCGATCTTAAAAATCGTGTGGCGCTGATTCAGAAGAGTGGCAGCGATGTGCTCATCAGCATCCATCAAAACAGTTTGCCCGGCCACCCGGAGGTACACGGCGCACAGACTTTTTATAATACTGTTTCATGGGCAGGGGATTTGGCTGCCGCCGTACAGTATGGACTCAACGGGAGCGTCAATGTAAGTAACGAAAAAATCTGTAAGCCCATTGGCGATGATATTTATTTGATGAAGAATGTGAAGTGCCCTGCCATTTTGGTGGAATGTGGCTTTATGTCCAATCCCAGTGAGGTGAGGCTGTTGCAAAGCGAAGGCTATCAGAAACAGTTGGCGGCTGCTATAGCTGCAGCTTACTTGAACTATATGAACGAATGAGGAATCAGCATGAAAAGTAAGACAGTTTTTTATTGCACTGAGTGCGGAAATGAGAGCCCCAAGTGGTCCGGTCGCTGTAGTGCCTGTGGCGCATGGAATACGATGGTGGAGCAGGTAGAAAGAAGTACGAAGGGCGGGAGAAAGATACCTACTGTAGTTGCTGTAAAGGCATCTCCCATCACAGATATTAATACCTCGGATGAGATCCGGTTTTCTACCGGAATGCGGGAATTAGACCGTGTATTAGGCGGCGGTGCTGTAAAAGGCTCCCTTGTACTGGTGGGTGGCGCACCGGGTATCGGCAAGTCCACATTGATGCTGCAAATCTGTCGGCAGCTGGGCGAATTTGCCAAGGTGCTGTATGTGTCCGGTGAGGAATCTGCCCACCAGATCAAGCTGCGGGCGCAGCGCTTAAACGCGGAGAGCGAGAATCTTTATGTGCTCAGTGAGACCTGCTTAGGAAATCTGATGGAATCTGTGAACGCGGAAGCACCGGATGTATTGATCGTGGACTCGATTCAGACGCTCTATAACGAGGAACTGGATTCTCCCGCCGGTGGTGTGGGACAGGTGAAAGACTGCACCATGGCGCTGATGCACCTTGCCAAGAGTCGGAATATCACTGTGTTCGTCATCGGCCATGTAAATAAGGAGGGCTCTATTGCAGGTCCTAAAGTATTGGAGCATATGGTGGACTGCGTGCTCTATTTTGAAGGCGATCAGCATATGACCTATCGCATTTTGCGGGCGGCAAAAAACCGCTTTGGAGCCACCAATGAGATCGGCGTTTTCGAAATGATGGATCACGGATTGAAAGAAGTAGAGAACCCTTCTGAGATGCTGCTCTCCGGCCGCCCGGAGGATGCGCCGGGAACCTGCGTCACTTGTGTGATGGAGGGAGCTCGTCCCGTGCTGGCCGAGGTACAGGCTCTGATTGCTCCGGCCAGCGGCTCGAATCCCCGGCGTACCAGCAATGGATTTGATTACAATCGCGCGGCCATGCTGCTGGCGGTGCTGGAGAAGCGTGGTGGCTTAAAAGTCTCTCAATGTGATGCCTATCTCAATATTATCGGAGGTCTGACCCTGGATGAGCCGGCGGCAGACTTGGCCGCCGTGGTGGCTATTGCATCCAGTTATCTGGATAAAACGGTACCTTCCAGCATGGCGGCTATGGGAGAGGTGGGACTCTCCGGTGAGATCCGCAGTATCAGCCATCTGGAGCAACGGCTCTCTGAGGTACAGCGTTTGGGCTTTACGAAGTGCATGGTCCCCGCCAGCCGTTCCCGGGAGATCAAGCCGCTGCCCCATTTGGAACTGCTGCCGGTGAAAAATGTGGCAGATGCACTGCGACATCTGGTACACGGCTAAGCTATGACAGACAGTATCAATATAAGATAAATAAATACCTCCGACAGATTTCTCTGCCGGAGGTATTTTACTAAGGTGTTTCTTATTTGTTGGCGCAGTAATTGCGGGTGCCGGCGTAGTCCTTGGGCATCTCCACCGTGCTGGGCGGGAAGAACTCGTTGACAGGGAAGTCCACGTTGCGGAACAGTCCGCAGGGGTCCTCCTGATCGCCGCAGCTGCATTCCGACTGAGGGATACAGTAGTCGTAAACAGGAATCAGCAGCTGGGTGTCGCGCTCCAGACGTACCATAGAGAACTGTCCCAGTGTTACATAGTAGCGGCGCTGGCAGCTGTCGTCCATGACCAGCTCCTGATTGAAGCAGCAGCTGACACAACCGGGCAGTTCTGCGATGCAGGGTTCGCAGCAGCCGCAGTTGGAGGGGCAGCAATCGACAATGCGAGTGTCCAGTACGATGGGATCCACAGCCTCCACCACGGCGATGGGCAAATCGGTTTTTGCGGGATTGGGGGTATCCATCCCCTCCATCACGGTGTCAGAACTGAAGATCTTGGCACCGCCCTCGCTGCCGAAGAGGATACAGCGCTTATCAAAGACGCACAGACCCTCGGCCTCGGCGTAGCGGGGGGTACCGGTGCCTACCTGCAGTGTGACGCGATAGAAAAAGCGCATATCTACCGAGTAGAAGCCTCGGTTAAAATTAACCGGTTCTACATCGGTGTAGACGTACAGAAGCTCTGCTCTGCCGCCCTTGATCATCTGGCAGCCGTTGAGGATGGCCTGCCCTGCACAGGTGGGGTAGAAACGCAGATCCTCAATGCAGTCCTTGTCACGACAGCTGTCAAAAATCTTTCTCGTATGAATACAGACGGATTCCCGGACGTTGTTCAGATCACAGACCGGGCCCGGCATTCCTTTTTCAGCCATAGAATAACCTCCCAATAAGTAGTGAAAGAAGCGTCTTTCATTACAGTGTATGTGTTGGGGAGGAAAAGGTGCAGGGAGGAGACGTCAGTGCGTTTCCTCCCTGCAGAGAGTCTTCAATTACGTAATAGATACATAGGCATCATAATCGACAACGCAGACATAGGTCTTGCCGATGCCAAGAGAAAGAGGTGTGCCGTCGGTGGTTGTATAGGTGAAGGGATCGTAGATGTCTTCTTTGTGCCACTGAATGTCCATGGCTTTCCCGCCGCAGATATAGACGCCCTCATCACTGCCGCAGACGTCAATAACCATATGGCCGGAAGAATCACCACTGTTATAGACAGAGGTACGCAGGATCAGAAGATTGGTAACACCTACTTGGTTGCCGGTATTGCCGTCAATATAAGCATCGTCGTATTGTCCGATCATGTAGAGCTTGGTGGCAGGATCATAGGTGAAGGTACCCGTCTTATAGTTGGAGAATTTTACGGAGATATCTGTGGCATCTGTACCGCTATGAGGGGTGCCGTCGTCCACGAAGGTCACGGGATAGCGATAGTCTGCCTCATGCTGGAGGCGCCAGCCGCTGGAGGTGATGTAGTCATGAATGAGAGAGCCCTTGGTCATTAAGGTGTGCTCGTAATCCATGATCTCCGCACGCTTCTCATCTCGCCAGAAGCAGCCGAAAGCACCTTCGTCAATGTCATCGACATCATAGCGATAGATCATATTCATAGCTTCGTCGCTGCCGCCGGCGTGTACATAGATGGCATCCATCCCCATGGCTGTCTCCAGAAAACAGGGCCGTGCGCTGCGGACAGAGCCGATGGTATCCTTGGTGTCGATCTCCTGGAAAAGACCCATCATGCGGGTAATGCCGCCCTCAACATTATATTCAAAGATGATGTCGGCATCAGATACGCCGTGCTGAGGCATGGCATAATGAATATTATTGAGCATCACGGCCACAGGGCGGTTATTGACGGAATCGGGGTTGCTAAGTGGTTCGCCGGTGAGGGGATTGGGGACGATTTTTTCTTCGGGAACAGTGGTAATGAGAGCATCGGGATTTTGTGACTCATCCTGATCACTTTGATGCTTGCCGCAACCGGTACAAATGAGCAGCATGGTAAGTGCCAAAAGCAGAGCAAGGGTCTTTTTCATCAGTATATACACTCCCTATCATCATAATAAAAAATAATAGCAAATTTCGAATAAAAATGCAAATCTGAACGACAATAAATTTCAAATTTCCTCTGTACAAAAGAGAAATTTTTCCTTATAATATATTAAATGCAAAAAACAGGGAGGGGATTGCACAATGAGTGTTGGGTTTATCCGTGATAAATTGGAGATCAAATTTCTGATCCTGTATATTGCCGCTCGAGTTTCCGAACCGATTCCGCTGGCAGAACTGCAAGAGCTGACAATGATCGATGATGGCATCAACTATTTTTCGTTTTCGGAATGTCTCAATGATCTGGTCAAAACAGAGCATTTGCAGTTGAAGGAGAATGATCTCTACTGTGTGACGCCGAAAGGGTTGCGCAACAGTGAGATTTGCGAGTCCAGTCTGCCTTATTCCGTGCGTCTGCGTGCCGATAAAAAGCTGGCGGTCTACAATCGTACATTGCTGCGGCAAAATCAGGTGCAGAGCCATGTGATTCCCCGTGACAATGGAACCTTTACGGTGCAGCTGAGCCTTCACGACGATGTGGACAGCGTAATGGAACTGGAATTGATGGTAGCCACGGAGGATATGGCCAAGGATCTGGCTGAGCGTTTTAAGAAAAACCCGGAAAAGATGTACTCCGGTCTGCTGACGGTTTTATACGGCGAAGAATAATGCGATAGCGAAAGTTGCTGAAAGCTCTCTGTACATATGTGCAGAGAGCTTTTTTCTGTTTGGATAGGAATAAAGTTTTGTTTGTCTGCGCCCTCGGCTATGCCGGGGGCTTATTATTTGCATATTTCCGGACAAGTCATCATAGAGTGGAACATCACACAAAAGGAGCGTGGAACATTTGGAGAAGACCTATGCCATCCGCCGCTATGAGCAGGCGTCCGCGCTGCTGCCGCTGCGCTGGCAGCAGTCGGCAGGCCGATTGCCCGAATGGAAAAAAGCGCAGGCGGAGGAGTTCCGTTTGCGGACAGGAAAGCCGCTGACGGTGCTTTTGCCGGAGGGGGAGAGCTATCTGACAGAGGAGGTACCCCGTATGGTTGTAACACAGGCAGATCTGGAGCAGCTGTGTGACACGGTAACAGGGTATTCCCGCTATGCTGCCGGAGACACTCTCAGTCGTGGCTATCTTACAGCCCGCGGCGGATTTCGTGTAGGTATCTGTGGTACCGCTGTCATGCGGGAGGGACGAAATACCAATTTGCGAGACCTCTCCTCGGCAGTGATCCGTATCGGGCGGGAGCGGCAGGGAGTGGGAGTACCATTGCTCTCTAACCTTTGGGAAGAGGGGCATTTTCAAAGTGCGCTGATTCTCTCACCGCCGGGCGGAGGGAAAACGACCCTGCTGCGGGATCTGATACGGCTTTTGTCCGACGGTACGGAGGGAACACCGGCCCAGCGTGTGGCGCTGGTGGACGAGCGGGGAGAGATTGCAGTGATGCACCAAGGTGTTTCTCAAATGTCTGTAGGATGCCATACCGATGTGCTGGATGGCTGCCCCAAGGCGATAGGCATCCCTATTTTATTGCGTGCCGCTAATCCCCAGATTATCGCCGTGGACGAAATCACAGCGGCGGAAGATCTGCGGGCCATGGTCACCGCTGCCAACTGCGGCGTGCAGATGCTGGCGACCATCCACGCTGCCAATCGGGAAGAATTGGAGCGCAAACCGCTCTTTGCAGAGGTCGTGGCTGCCGGCGTATTTTCCCGTTTGATCACCATCAGTATGGTGGATGGTCAGCGTACTTATGAGGTGGAGCCATTGTGAGCGGAAAATTACCCGGTGCGCTGCTAATCTTACTGGGCGGCTTTTTAGCCTGCTTGTATCAGCGCAGAGCAGTGCGGACGGAGATCAGCTTGCTGTGGGAACTAACGGCGGCGTTGGAGAACATGGAGACAGCAATCCGCTGGCAGAAAATGCCGCTGCCCCGCACGATTATGCAGCAGTGTGATCGCACTTTGTGCGGGGAAATCTTTGGAAATGTGCTGGATAAGCTGGAAAGCGGAAACACTTTACAAACTTCATGGAAACAGGCTTTTTCTGAAAATATTTCGCCGGATTTTGCGGAAATCCTGTGCCAAGTGGATCTACAGGGTGATGAGCAGCAAATCACAGGAAGTCTCCGCAGCGCTGCGCAAAGTCTGGTGCGTCTGCGGCAGGAAAAGGAGGCGCAGCGGCAACAGAGGGAGAAGCTCTATATGGCGGTGGTGCTCAGTGGGGCAGGGCTTGCAATCATTGTACTGATTTGAGGATGCAAAATGAATGTTGATTTGATTTTTAAAATAGCGGCCATTGGAATTCTGGTGGCAGTATTGAACCAGGTGCTGATCCGCAGCGGACGGGAGGAGCAGGCCATGATGACGACGTTGGCGGGGCTTGTCGTGGTGTTAATGATGCTGGTACAGGAGATCAGTGACCTCTTTAACCTCATCAAGACCCTCTTTTCTCTGTGATGGAGACGGTATATAAAGTGGGGGCCGTCTGTCTGATAGGCGCACTGCTGGCGGTTGTTCTGAAAAAGAGCAGCCCGGATATGGCATTTCTTCTGGTGCTGGCGGTGGCTGCGGTGGTGCTGGTATGGCTACAGGATATTCTGCGGGATGTGACGGATTTCCTGCGAAGCATGGCACAGGTCAGCGGCCTCGCCCCGGAAGTCTTTGTGCCGCTCTTAAAGACGGTAGGCATTGCCCTCATCAGCCGTCTTGGAGCGGGGCTCTGCCGGGATGCAGGGGAGACAACGCTGGCAACACTGGTGGAGATTGCTGCCGCTTTTGGTGCAATCTGGGTTTCGCTGCCTCTTTTGCAGGCGGTTTGGGAGATGCTGCAGACACTGCTATGAAAAGATGGTTATACATATGCGCGATATGCGCACTGCTGCTGTGCTTTGTGCAGCCGGTTGCTGCATTGACGCTGACAGAAGATTTGGAGAAGGCGCTGCCACCGGAAGCGGAGGCACTTTTGGAGGATCTGGACGACGAGGAAGTCGATATGCACACACTGCCAGAGGGATTGGCGCGGCTTTGGGACGGGGCATGTGCTGCCTTTGGCGATGTGCTGCGGGGGAGCTTGCGCGGTGTGGTACTGCTCTTGGGTGTGGTGCTGCTGTGTGCGGTGGTTTCCGATTGTATGGAGGCTTCCGGTGACGGAGTGATCCCTAATTTTACACCCATGGCGGGTGCTATGGCCATTACATTGATCGCGGCGGGGAATCTCCATACCATGATGGGTGTGGGCGTGGAGACGATCGAAGAATTGGATATCTTCTCCAAGGCGTTGCTGCCTACCCTCTCTGCAGCTGTTGCTGCCGGGGGCGGTGTTGTAACAGCCGGGTTTCGGCAGGTAGCTTCTATCTTCTTCGCCGAGCTCCTTATTTCGCTCATACGCGGGGTGCTGCTGCCTTTGGTGTATATCTATATTGCTGCAGCTGCTGCCAACGCTATGTTACCGGGGCAGCGGCTAAAGTCAGTAGGGAAGGCCATTTCCAAGGGCGTTACATGGCTGCTGACCGGGCTGTTGCTGCTCTATACAGGGTTTCTCACGGTATCCGGGGCCATGACCGGCTCGGCAGATGCGCTGACCATGCAGCTGACCCGCAGTGCTATGGGGACGGTGCCTGTGGTAGGCGGTATTATTTCTGACGCGGCAGGGACGG
Source organism: Oscillospiraceae bacterium (assembly GCA_020025345.1). GTDB lineage: Bacteria > Bacillota > Clostridia > Oscillospirales > Oscillospiraceae > Vescimonas. The sequence goes on from JAHHSH010000038.1 coordinate 8,531, forward strand.
TTCTGGCCGGTGCTGCTACGGTGAAAAATACAGTGGGCGTTGTGGGAATGCTGGCGGTGCTGGCCCTGTGTCTCATGCCGTTTCTGCGCTTAGCGATACAATATCTTCTTTATAAGCTGGCAGCGTTTCTGGCCGGAATGGTGGGTAGCCCGGATCTGATGGAACTCATTGAAGCTCTGGGGGGTGCCTTTGGTATGATCTTGGGAATGACGGCTGCCTGTGCGCTGCTGCTTCTCATCTCTATTGCAACGACAATTACGGTGGTGACGATATGACAACTTGGCTGAGAGAATGGCTGACCGGGCTGATTGCAACGGCAATGGTACTTTCCCTTTTATATGCACTGGTGCCAAAGGGGACAATGCGCGTCATGATCCGCTTTACCGGCGGGCTGGTACTGCTGCTGGCAGTGCTGCGACCATTGCTTCGGGTCAACGTGGAGGAACTGCAGTTGCATTATCGGGAGTATCAGAAAGAAGTAGACCAGCAGATCACCCTTTATCAAGAGGAGAATCAAGAGCAAATGGCAGCAATCATAGAAGAGGAACTGGCTGCATATATATCGAAAAAGACAGAGACCATGGGGCTTGCCTGTCGGGTACAGGTGGAGACGGAGCTGAGAGACGGCGTGCCGATGCCCTGCCGTGTATCACTGGATATCCCCTATGATGTGTCGTTGAGTAGATGGATCAAAGAGGAAACGGGCATTGCAGAGGAGAACCAGCACTGGGAGGTGGGGCGATGAAATGGAAAGAGGGCAGGATCGATGTGTCGGTACTATGGAAAAAATACCGATTTGTGATCCTGGTGATTTTGGCGGGCGTAGTGCTGATGCTGCTGCCTGCTTACAGCGGTGAGCAAGAGGGACACAGCGAAGAGCCATCCGGGCGTGAGACCTTTTCTTTGGAGCGTGTGGAGGCGAGAATGGAGGAGCTTCTGGGCCAAATTGAGGGCGCGGGGAAGCTGCAGCTGATGCTGACGTTGCAAAGCGGATCACAACTGCAGCTGGCGGAGGATACCGATCTTACTGCGGCGGCGGATGAGCAGCGCAGCGAGCGTTCCACCGTAACTCTCAACCGCGGCAGCGGCGTAGAGGACATTGTGGTGACTCGTCAGATTTATCCCATCTATCAAGGTGCTGTCGTAGTCTGTCAGGGGGCGGATAACGCGGCTGTCCGTCTGGCGCTGACGGAGGCGGTTTGTGCGCTGACAGGCTTGAGCAGTGACAAAGTATCAATTGTAAAATGGAATGCATAAGGAGGAGCGGTTCGATGAAAGGTAAAATGAAGGATGTCGTAAAGGGCTCGATGAAGCAGGTATGGAAAAAACGGGCAGTGGCAGCTACGGTGCTCCTGTTTGTGGGCGCGGCGGTCTATCTCAACTGGCGCTACGCCGACGATGTGGCGGAGAGTTCCAAAGTGCTGGGGCAGTCCACACTGGTTTCGTCTCAGGATGAGGCCGCTAATGTGGCTGATAAGGGAGCGGATCCGCAGACGGAGGGAAATGACTATTTTGCTACTGCAAGGCTCAGCCGAAAACAGGCCCGTGACAACGCCATCAGTATGCTGAAGGAGGCGGAGACGGACGAGAATGCGGAGCAGAGTGTACTCAATGAGGCCTCCGAAACACTGCAGGTATTGGCGTCTTACACGGTGGCGGAGTCACAGATCGAGAGCCTTGTGACGGCTAAGGGGTATGATGATTGCGTCACATTTATGGGCGCTGACAGTATCAGCGTGGTGGTTTCCGATAAAGACGGTTTGGACAAAACAGATGTGGCACGAATCAAGGATATTGTCATCAATGAAACAGACTATACCGCCGATCAAATCAAAATCATGGAGTCAAATTAATAGTTGTATTTTCTGCGGGGAAATGGTATACTTAGTATACTTATAACGCAAATGATACGATTTAGGAGATTTTTGATTATGGGCGATAATAAAGAATATATGACACATCAGGAGAATATGGGTACGATCCAGATTTCTGAGGATGTTGTGGCTTCTGTTGCCACATCTGCCGCACTGGATGTGGACGGTGTCAGCGGTCTTTTGAGCGCCAATATGTCCGATTTCATGGGCGGCAAGAAAATGACGGCCAAGGGCGTTCGCGTGGAGATGGTGGAGGACGCCATCGTAGTACACCTGTTTCTCGTTATCCGCTACGGCTGTGCCGTATCCGAGATTGCGACTAAGGTGCAGGAGAGCGTGTTTACGACACTGCGGGATATGACCGGATTTGATGTAAGCGCCGTGAATGTCCACGTTGGTGGGATCAGCTTCGAGTAAGAGAAAGAGAGAAGAGGGCCTAAAGTACTATGACACGCAGCACAGCAAGAGAAATTGCCACACATTTGGCTTATGAATTTAGCTTTACGGATTTGCAGATCGATGAGTTTTTGACACAGCGTCTGGCGGCGGAGAATTTCGCCGATCTGGCGGCGGAGTGTGAGATATATCAGGATCTGCCCAATGAAAAGCAGAAACAGTACATCTACCGTCTGGTCTCCGGCGTTGCAGAGCATGCCGCCGAGCTGGATACCTACATTGAGACGTATTCCAAGAACTGGCGTTTTGAGCGTATTTCGCTGGTGGCCTCCGCTATTATGCGCGTGGCCATGTTTGAGATCCTCTATATGCCGGAGATCCCCCACGGAGTGGCCATCAACGAGGCGGTGGAGATCGCCAAGAAGTATGAGGAACCCGAGGTGGTTCGTTTTATGAACGGTATTCTTGGCAGCTTCCTGCGAGAGGAAGTTAAAAATTAACTAAACAGGCAGAGCTGTCAGCTCTGCCTGTTTTCGATAAGGGAGGGTCGCAGCGTGGAAGATCAGCGGATCTATGCGGTGTCCGAAGTCAATCAATATGTAAAAAATCTCATTGAGGGCCAGCCGGAACTAAGTAATATCCTCATCTGGGGTGAGCTTTCTAACTATAAAGTTTATGCCTCCGGGCATCACTACTTTACTTTGAAGGATGAAGGCGGCGTGCTGCGCTGCGTCATGTTTAAGGGCTCTGCCATGAAGCTGCGGTTTCGTCCCGGCGATGGTATGAAGGTGATCGCCTCCGGGCGCATTTCTGTCTATCCCCGTGATGGCGCCTATCAGCTCTACTGTACACATCTTTCTGCCGATGGTATTGGTGATTTATATGTGGCCTTTGAACAGCTGAAGGAGAAACTGTATCGTGAGGGGCTTTTTGACCCGGCCCATAAAAAGCCGCTGCCCCTTTTTCCTAAACGGATCGCCATTGTTACCAGTGGTTCTGGGGCCGCAGTGCATGATATGATCCGTATTTTGCGCCGCCGCTATCCGCTGGCCAAGGTGCTCCTTTTGCCGGTACGGGTGCAGGGGGCGGAAGCGCCCGCGGAAATCGTTGGCGCCATCCGTTATGCTAATCGTTGGAAGCTGGGTGATGTGCTCATCACTGGTCGTGGCGGTGGTTCACTGGAGGATTTGTGGGCCTTTAACGATGAGCGGGTGGCTCGTGCCATTTACGACTCAGAAATTCCCGTTATTTCAGCGGTGGGACACGAGCCGGATGTGACCATTTCTGACTTTGTGGCAGATCGGCGCGCCTCCACACCGTCCAACGCGGCAGAGATTGCCGTACCGGATATGACCGAACTGCTGCGCGGACTGCAGAATAGCGGTAATCGTCTGGTGCAGGCGGAACTGAACCTGCTGGAACGGGGAAATCAAAAGCTGCAGTATCTTGCGGACAAGCGTGCTCTTACCGATGCTACGGCTGTTTTCCAGGATCGACGGCAGCAACTGGACTATCTGCAGGAGAAAATGGCGGCAGCAGAACGGATGCAGCTGGAGCAGCACTATCGCAAGTTTGGCCAGCTGACGGCCAAGCTGGATGCGCTCAGCCCGCTGCAGGTGTTAGGCCGCGGCTATGCACTGGCCCAGAGTGAGGATGGCACCGTGCTGCGCAGTGCCAAGCAGGTGGAGACGGGTGCACAGATCCGCGTGCGGCTCCATGAGGGAGAGCTGCACTGTACAGTGAATGATAAAGGGGAGTAATGCATATGGGACAGATGACATTTGAAGAGAAGATGGTACGCCTGGAAGCCATCGTTGCCAAGCTGGAAAAGGGCGATGCATCGCTGGATGATTCCTTAAAGCTCTTTGAAGAGGGAACGCATCTGGTGGGCTCCTGCCGCGAGGAACTGGACAAGGCGGAGCAGCAGGTGGTGCGCCTTATGAAGGGACCGGACGGTGCACCGGTCGAAAATGAATTTACAAGTGAGGAATAAAGAGATGGACTACGAAAATCGCTATGCTACCTATCAAAACGCTGTCGAGGAATATCTCGATCATCTTTTCACCGAGGAAAAGCCCTATGACCGACTGTATGAAGCCATGCGCTACAGCATTCTGGCAGGGGGGAAGAGGATCCGCCCTGTTTTGACGCTGGAGTTTGCTCGGCTGGGCGGTATCGACTGGCGTTTGGCGCTGCCTTACGCCTGTGCATTGGAGCTGGTACATAATTACTCTTTGATCCACGATGATCTTCCCTGTATGGATGATGACGAGCTACGCCGCGGTAAGCCCACTAACCATCGGGTATATGGCGAAACGCTGGCGATTCTGGCGGGTGATGCCCTGCAGCCGGAGGCATTCCGCTTGATCGCACAGGCACCCGGTATGAGTGCTGAGAGCCGTATTGATGCGGTGGAGGTGCTCGCCAAAGCCTGCGGTGCCGATGGAATGGTAGCCGGACAGGTACTGGACACCGTGTATGATGTAGAGGACGTAATGGGACTTACCAATCTTATCCGGCTCAAGACCGGCGCGATGATCTCCGGTGCGGCAGAGCTTGGCTGTGCGGCTGCCGGTATGTCCAAAGAAAAACGGGCGCAGGCTGTCGTGTTTGCCGATCAGTTGGGACTTGCATTCCAGATCCGTGATGATGTGTTGGATGTGGTAGGTGATGAGACTACTTTTGGTAAGCCGATTGGCTCGGATAAAGAAGAGGGGAAGGTTACTTTCGTGGATGTTCTGGGACTGGATGGCTGCAACCAAGAAGTGGAGGCCTGCACGAATCGGGCTAAGGCTGCTGTAGCGGATTGGGAGGATCACGACTTCCTGTGGGAGCTGGCAGACCGAATGGTAGGCCGGAAAAGCTGATAAACGAATATATAAAAAGAGGTCCTGCCTTGCGGCAGGGCCTCTTTTTATATTACTTATATTGTAGGGGTCAGCTGATCTTGACCTGCTCCCAAAGAGTGTTGATGTAGTCCAGCATCTCCTGATCCAGACTGCGGTAGGCGTACTTGTTGTACAGCGCGGAGAAGTCGCCCAAGTCGGGATAGAGGATCTCCATAGCATCCTCACCCATGTCCTCGATATAGCCAGCGTTTTCATAGACGGTCTTGTTGGGGCTGGCATAGTTGATATACTCAGCGTTGGCAACGGCAGGCTCCTCAGAGAGCATCCAGTTGATGAAGATTTCAGCAAGCTCTTTGTTCTGAGCGCAGGTAGGAATGCACATGGCATCCACGAAGAAGTTGGTGGGATCGGGATAGTAGAACTGCAGATCCACGTGGTCGGCCTGTGCTTCCATCATGGTGAAGTAGTCGCCGGCATAGTAGGAGCCGATTGCGGCTTCACCGGATTCCATCATGTTGTAGATCTCATCCATAACGTAGCTCTTTACCATAGGACGCTGACGGATGAGCTCATCCGCGGCAAGATCCCACTGGGCCTTATCGGTGGTGTTCACGTCAATCCCCAGCTTGTACATGGCGACGCCGAGGGCATCACGGGAGTTGTTGTACTGAAGAATGCTGTCGGCGTACTTTTCATTCCACATGAGATCCCAACCGCCAACATCGGCTTTATCGACCACGTTTGCATCATAGATTACGCCAACGACACCGTAGGTGTAGGGCACGGTGTAGGTGTTTTCGGGATCGTAGTAGAGACCACGGAAGGATTCATCAATGTTCTTGTAGTTGGGAATGTTCTCGAAGTTCAGCGGCTGAAGCATACCCTCGTCCGCCATACGGGCGATCATGTAGTCAGAGGGAATAATGACATCATAGCTGACGGCACCTGCAGAGATTTTGTTGTACATATCCTCGTTGGAAGGATAGGTGGTGTAGTTTACAGTGACGGACTGACCGTAGGTCTCACGATACCAGTCCTCAAAGGCGCGGATGGTGTCAAGGCTGCCCTCGCTGCCGTCGGAGATGTATTCTCCCCAGTTATAGACGTTGAGCACCAGCTTATCGGAGCTGCCGCCGCAGGCGGTAAGGGACAGGATCATGGCAAGAGCCAAGCAAAGGACAATTATCTTTTTTTTCATTGTTTTCCTCCTAAACTTATTTATGGGATTTCTTTGCTTTTTTGTGGTTGCGCAGGGATTCTTTGCACTCATCATCATCGATAAAGTTGTTGATGAGCAGTAAAGTCAATGTCACGAAGAAAATGATCGTAGCAAGGGCGTACATCTTCGGGGTGACTGTTTTCTTGGTCATGCTGTAGATCCGGATAGGCAGGGTCTCAAAGCCTGTACCGGAGGTAAAATAGCTGATAACGAAATCATCCAGAGAGAGTGTGAAGGCCATAATAGCGCCGGTAACAATACCGGGCAGCATCTCAGGCAGCTCCACCTTGAGGAAAGCACGCATAGGCGTGCAGCCCAAGTCCATCGCTGCTTCCGGAAGAGAACGATCCATTTGCCGGAGTTTTGGAAGTACCTGCAAAATGACGTAGGGCAGACAAAAAGTCACATGGGCGATCAGCATCGTCCAGAAGTTGAGACTGCTGCTGGCACCAAAGAGTCTGCCGACAAAGACGAACATCAGCATCAGAGAGATACCGGTAATGATGTCCGGGTTTGTCATGGGGATGTCCGTCACGGTGTTCAGCACACGGCGGTACCACCGAGAACGCAGACGGTCAATGCCCCAGGCGGCAGCTGTGCCCATGACAGTGGAGATGACTGTGGCGGAAGTTGCCAGAACAAGGGTATTCCGCAGAGCCTCTAGTGTATTGCGATCTCTAAAAAGCTCACTGTACCAGTGGAAAGAGAAATTGGAGAATACGGAGAGACTCTTGGAGTCATTGAATGAGAAGATCAACAGAATCACGATGGGGGCAAAGAGGAAAAGGTAGACAAGGGCTGTCAGAATATTTGAGACGATTTTTCTCATGCCGCATCACCTCCGTAGACGTACCGACTGGTAAAGTATTTGATGAGAGCCATGAACACTAGCAGAATGACCATGAGGATGAAAGCCATCGCCGCAGCAAAGTGCAGATTGTTGGCTACATACTGGCCTTCAATGGCGTCACCGATGAGGAAGAACTTGCCGTTACCTAATTTCTGGGAGATATAGAAGGTACTGATGGAAGGAATCAGCACCATGGTAATGCCGGAAATCACACCGGGAAGGCTCAGCGGGAAAATCACACGCCGCAGTACAGAGAAACTTCCGCAGCCCAGATCGCGGGCAGCTTCCAGAAGGCTGTTGTCCATCTTCAGCATGATAGAGTAGATGGGCAGAACCATATAGGGGAGGTAGTCGTAAACCATGCCGATGATCACGGCGGTTTCCGTGCCGATAATATGGATGGGCGCAAGGCCTAGCTTGCCGATCAGCGTATTGAATACGCCGGAGTCCTGCAGAATCGTCATCCATGCATAGGTGCGGATCAGGAAGTTCATCCACATGGGAATCATGATGAGGGTCATCATGGTTTTCTGAGTGCGTTTTTTGGCATGGGCGATCCGATAGGCCAGAGGATACCCCACAAGGAGGCACACCAGCGTGGAGATAACTGCCAGTTTCAGGGAACGGCGCAGGATCAGCAGATAGGTATGCACCTCAGTGACAGAGCCATCATCGTTTTTGATGTTGCTCACAGAGGTGAAAAAACGACTGATGTTCTCGAGGGTGAAGTTGAAATTATTGTCCGTAAAGGCGTAGTAGGCAATGAACAGCATGGGGACGATAATGAAGAGAAACGCCCATAGAGAGTAGGGGGCAATCGCTGTATGACAGCTGCTGTTCCTTTTCTTGAGAGCTCTCATTACACATCCTCCTCGATGTCGGCCTGGCTGAGTTCATCCAGTTCGTTGGAGAAGGAGGAGTAGTCGCCGAACATGCCGGAGTACTTGGATTTCTTCATGATATGAATGGCGTCCGGCTCCAGATAAAGCCCGATGTGCTCGTCCACATCCACGAAATCCGTGGTCTGGATCATCCATTTAAAGCCCTTAATATCTACGATGATCTCATAGTGGACACCCATAAAGGTGACGGAGGTGACTACGCCGTCCAACATACCCTTTTCTACGGGGACAATGTCCACGTCCTCGGGACGTACCACTACATCTACCGGCTCGTTTTTAGCAAAACCGGCGTCCAGACAGTCGAAGACATGGCCGGCAAAGCGAGCCTTATAGTCCTCCAGCATCACGCCGTCGAGGATGTTGCTCTCGCCGATAAAGTCGGCCACGAAGGCGTTCACCGGCTCATTATAAATATCAATCGGGGTACCGATCTGCTGGATCTTACCCTCGCTCATGACCACGATGGTGTCGGACATGCTCAGAGCCTCCTCCTGATCGTGGGTAACAAAGATGAAGGTGATCCCTGTGCTCTTCTGGATCTTTTTCAGTTCCTGCTGCATATCCTTGCGGAGCTTCAAGTCCAGAGCGCCCAAAGGCTCGTCCAGCAGCAGTACCTTGGGGTGATTTACCAATGCGCGGGCAATGGCGACACGCTGCTGTTGACCACCGGAAAGACTGGTCACGCGGCGATTGGCAAAGCCGGAGAGCATCACCAGCTTCAGCATTTCCGTCACCTTTTCGTCGATTTCGGCTTTGGGAAGTTTTCGCTCGCGGAGAGGGAAAGCCACGTTCTCATAGACGTTCAAATGGGGGAAGAGGGCGTATTTCTGGAACACGGTGTTGACGTTGCGCTTATGGGGCGGTGTATCGTTAATGCGCTCTCCCATGAAGATAACGTCGCCCTCATCGGGCTGAATAAAGCCGCCAATCATCCGCAGGGTAGTGGTTTTGCCGCAGCCGGAAGGCCCCAGCAGAGTGATAAACTCGTTGTCGTAGATATCCAAGTTGATGTGATCCAGAATCGTCTCGCCATCAAAGGACTTGGAGATGTTTTTTAGTTCAATGATCTTATCCATCTTTCTCTCCCACACTTTCTATATACTAATCTTTACGCTTTTTAACTATAAATGCAAAAAAGGTGGCATACCGCTGTGCGGTGTGCCACCTGTAAACTGTGATATTTTTACGCAAACCACCTACAGGGCACACAAAGGCGTGAACCCAGGAAAGAGGAACGGTTCAATCACAATGGATCAGAGTCTATATAGCAAAGATTACTTTTACTACTCTTATT
>JAHHSH010000039.1 GCA_020025345.1 Oscillospiraceae bacterium
TTGTATTGGTTGTTTTCTTCTGTGAAGCGGCCATGCGCCCTCCCTCCTAAGCCGTTCTTTCCGGCTGTATCAATCCATGTAAAGTCTTTTTACTTGAAAGCGTTGAGCACCAGTGTTGCAATACCGACCGCCCAGCAGTAATAGGCGAAGAAGCCAAACTTACCCTTGGCAGCGATCATTTTCAAAAGTCGGATGCACAGATAGCCCACCACGGCGGCGACCACGACACCCAGAATGTACATGGGTACCTCCGACCAGATGATGCCGGCCTCTACTGCATCGAAGATGCCCAGAATGTTGGCACCCAGAATGGCAGGGATGGACATGATGAAAGAAAAGCGCACGGCAAAGCTGCGCTCAAAGCCCATGAAGCAGCCGGTGGTGATGGTCATACCGGAACGGGAAATGCCGGGCAGCGTAGCCACGGCCTGGCCGCAGCCGACCACCAGTGCCTCCCACCAAGTGGCGTTGCGATCCGTCTTGCGGCCCTTGCGCATCATATCGCTGACGAAGAGCAGAATACCGGTCACGATCAGTGCTCCTCCGATGAAGATCATATTCTCGCCCAAGCTCTGTACCTGCTTCCGGATCGGCAGCACCACGAACAAAGGCAGTGTACCCACGATCACCAGCATGATCATGCGGCGGGCAGGCGGCACCGGCGTGGGGGTGCTGCGATGTGCCAGATCCGAGATGCCGCGGAACAGCTCCAGGATCATCTCCTTGATCTCCGGCCAGTAGGCCACGAACACGGCCACCAGCGTGCCCAGATGCAGCAGCACATCAAAAAATTCCGGCACAGTACCAGCGTCCTTCATCCCCAGCAGGTTCTGTGCAATGGCCAGATGGCCGGAGCTGGAGATGGGCAAAAATTCTGCTATGCCTTGAATAAGGCCCAGCAACAACGCATTTAAATATGTCATATCGCTGTTTCTCCTGTCTTAATTGATTACAGATTGTTGAATTATGTCGTAATATTGCAGAGAGTACTTGTTTTTCTCACTCAACGGTAATAGATTATACCACAACCGCCGGAAAAATACCACCCTTGTTTCCAACTGTACCCTCAGTTCTTGCACGCAGGAGTGCATCGACAGTCCACATACAAAGACAGGAAAAGCGCCGTCCATAGGGACGGCGCTTCGGGTTAATCACGGGTTACGAACAGGTCACTCGCCTTTTTCCTGCATGGCTTGCAGCGCACTGCGGGCGGCAGCTTGCTCTGCCTCCTTCTTGCTGCGGCCGCTGCCCACACCGGCGCTGACACCGTTGATGGTGACGCAGGCCTCAAAGACCTTGGCGTGATCCGGGCCGCTGGAGCCGATCATCTCGTAGTGCAGCACCTGATCGCTGCGGCGCTGCACCAGTTCCTGCAGCTCCGTCTTAAAGTCGCGGCGCCGCTCCTCCACGGCCTCCTCCCGCTCCTTATCCAGCAGTACGCGGTGGATGATCCGGGATGCCTCTGCCATGCCGCCATCCAAATAGACAGCAGCAAATACGGATTCCGTAGCGTCAGCCAGAATGGAGGGACGCTGCCGTCCGCCGCCGCTCTCCTCGCCACGCCCCAGCTGCAGATATTCACCCAGACCCAGACTCTGCGCCACCTCGTGGAGGCTCTCCTCGCACACCAGTGCGGCACGGATCCGAGTCAAGTCGCCCTCCGGCAGGTCGGGATGGCGGCGATAGAGCTCATCCGCCGTCACAAGTCCCAGCACAGCATCTCCCAAAAATTCCAGGCGCTCGTTGCTCTCAATACCGCGGCCCCGGTGCTCATTGGCGTAGGAGCTGTGATACAGTGCCGCCTGCAACAGCTGTGGGTCGCGGAATGTGTAGCCCAGCTTTTCTTCCAAGCTATTCATATCCTTCTCCTCTCCGCAGCGGAAAAAGGAAACCCCGCACAAACCGGCGGGGCCTCTTTTTTCAGCTGCTGTTATCAGCCTAATTGGTTAGTCAGATAGTTCACGCAGTCGCCTACCGTCTTCAAGTCGGCCAGGTCGTCTTCGTTGATCTCACCGATATCGAATTCCTCCTCCATGGCCATGATCAGTTCCACCAAGTCCACAGAATCGGCGCCTAAATCGTCCGTAAAGGAGCTATCCATGCTGATCTCGTCGGCGTCCAGCGCAAACTGCTCAGCAATCATGTCCTGCATAATCTTAAAGATCTCTTCCGTCGTCATATGGTATCCCTCCTTTCGGGCTTCGTCTTTGGCAATCATACGGCAATTGCTCTACCCTGTCAATAGCTTTTCAAGAATTATTTACTACTGACCTTCATCAGTTCGATGTTTTCCTCGATGTCTCGGATGATCCCGCTCTCGGCCACGGCCTTCGCCTGTCCGATAGCGTTCTCGATTGCCTCGGCATTAGAAGCACCGTGGGCTTTCAGCACCGGCTTGGAGATGCCCACAAAGGCAGTACCACCCACCTTATTGGGATCCAGCATCTCCTTAAATGCCCGGATTTCCGGCATCACCAGAGCTGCCGCCAGCTTGGTGCGCAGGTTCTTTTTGAACATATCTTTCAGCTTGTGTCCCATCAGAGAGCCCGCGCCCTCAATGGTTTTGAGCATGATATTTCCGGCAAAGCCGTCGGTCACGATCACGTCACAGCCGCCCTTGATGGCCTCCTTGGCCTCGATATTGCCGATAAAATTGAGATGTCCGTCCTCGCCCGCCTGCTTCAAAAGCTGCAGCGTCTCCCGGCGCAGATCCGTGCCCTTGCTGTCCTCAGTACCGATATTCAAAAGTGCCACACGGGGCTTTTCCAGATGCAGCATCCGCTGGGCGTAGAAGCTGCCCAGATAGGCAAACTGCACCAGATACTCCGGCGTACACTCGGCGTTGGCACCGCAGTCGATGAGCACCGCCTGCCCCGTCGTAGTGGGGATCAGAGGTGCCATAGCGGCACGGCGAATGCCGCGGACACGCTTGACCAACAGCGTAGCGCCGGTCAGCAGCGCTCCGGTGGAGCCGGCAGAGATAAAGGCATCTCCCTGTCCGTCGTGGAGCATCTGCAGGCCTACGCCCATAGACGTATCCTTCTTGCGGCGGAACACGGTGGCGGGGTCATCGCACATCTCCACCAGTTCCGTGGTGTGAGCGATCTCCACGCCCTTGGGCAGCGTCTTTTCGCCGCAGGCCTCCACGGCCCGGAGGATTGCCTCCGTATCGCCGGTGAGGACAATCTCCACGCCCCAGCGCTTCTGGCCGGCCAGTGCGCCCTTTACGATTTCCGAGGGCGCGAAATCGCCGCCCATGGCATCAATAATTACTTTCATTTCTTGGCAACCTCCTCGCGCATAGCATCAATCAGCGCCAGAGAGCGGGCAGAAAGCTCCGCATTCTTGTTGCGCTTACCCTTCACCCGATGATCCAGCGGGGGGATGATACCGAAGTTGATGTTCATGGGCTGGAAGGAGCCAACAGATTCATTACTCACATAGAGACCCAGTGCGCCTACAGCCGTCTCCTGCGGGAAATCCACCGGAGGCAGATCCAACAGACGACGAGCCATCTCCACACCGGCCAAAAAGCCGGAGGCGCAGGACTCCACATAACCCTCCACACCGGTCATCTGACCGGCAAAGGCGATACGCGGCTCCTTTTTCAGCCGATAGTAGCGATCCAGCAGTCGGGGGGAATCCAGATAGGTATTGCGGTGCATCACGCCGTAGCGCAGGAACTTGGCATCCTTCAAGGCGGGGATCATGGTGAACACCCGTCTCTGCTCCGGCCAGCGCAGATGAGTCTGGAAGCCCACCAGATTATAGATGCTGCCGTCTGCATTGTCCTTGCGCAGCTGCACCACCGCATAGGGCTCCTTCCCTGTCTTGGGGTCGGGCAGTCCCCGGGGCTTCAACGGGCCGAAGCGCAGCGTATCCTCGCCGCGGCGGGCCATCACCTCCACCGGGATGCAGCCTTCAAAGATGTTCTTATCCTCAAAGCCGTGTACCTCCGCCTCCTCGGCGTGGATCAGCTCAGACCAGAAAGCCTTGTACTCCTCCTGGCTCATGGGGCAGTTGATGTAGTCGGGCGTGCCCTTATCGTAGCGGGAGGCAAAGTAGGCGGACTCCATATCCACACTCTCAAACGCCACCAGCGGCGCTGCCGCGTCAAAGAAGTTCAGCGGCGCCGTGCCCTCTACCAGTTCTCCGATCTTCTCAGCCAGCGCATCGGAGGTCAAAGGGCCGGAGGCGATGATCACCTCGCCCTCGGGGATCTCCGTGATCTCCCCCTCCACCACCGTCACATTGGGATGATGGCGCAGCTCCTCGGTCACCATGCGGGCAAAGCCGTGGCGATCCACCGCCAGCGCACCGCCTGCGGGGACGCGGGTGGTGTCGGCGCAGCGGATGATCAAACTGTCCATCCGCCGCAGTTCCTCTTTCAAAAGTCCCACCGCGTTCTCCAACTGGTCAGAGCGCAGGGAATTGGAGCAGCACAGCTCCGCAAAATATTCAGTTTCGTGGGCGGGGATCTTTTTCTGCGGCTTCATCTCACACAAAGTCACATGGATTCCCCGCTGCGCCAGCTGCCATGCAGCCTCGCTGCCGGCCAGTCCCGCGCCGATGACGGTTACATTCATTTCGTTTCCTCAGTTTCAGCCTTTTTCGTGGTCTTCTTCGTTGTGGTCTTCTTTGTTGTCGTTTTCTTCGCCGCCGTGGTTTTCTTGGCAGCGGTCGTCTTTTTCGTGGTTGTCTTTTTCTCTGTCGCAGACTTTGCCGTCGTCTTTTTGGCGGCAGTCTTTTTGGTCGCCGTCTTCTTCTCAGTGGTCTTTTTGGCAGTTTCCTTCTTCTCCGCCGCCTTTTCCTCAGCGGCAGCATCGGCGTTCTCCGTCTTTTTCTTGGGATAGCCGCGCTTATCCTCCGGCAGGAAGTTGCTGCACTCGGGGTTGATGCAGAAGGGCTTTTTAAAGCCGCGGCCGGACTTCTTGAACATGGTCTGGCCGCAGACCGGGCAATCGTCCTTCACCGGTACATCCCACGTCATAAAGTCGCAGGTGGGGAACTTCTCGCAGCCGTAGTAAGTATACCCGTTGCGAGAGGTTTTTTTCAAAATGCGGTTGCCGCACTTGGGGCAGCGGCCCGGCATCTCCACCACCAGAGGCTTGGTGAACTTGCACTCCGGGTAGCCGGGGCAGGCCAGAAAACGCCCGAAACGACCGGACTTGATGACCATGTTTTTGCCGCACAGGTCGCACTTCTCCTCCGTCACCTCGTCGGGCACCTTCAGATAGACGCCCTCCATGTCCTTTTCCACCTGCTCCAGATTAGAAGCAAAGGGGCCGTAGAAATCACGCAGCAGACTCTTCCACTGCTTTTTGCCGGTCTCCACCTCGTCCAGCTCCTGCTCCATATGGGCGGTGAACTTGACATCCACGATGTCAGGGAAACGCTCGCACATCAAACCCGTCACCACATCGCCCAGCGGTGTAATGCGCAGGTACTTGCCCTCTTTCACCACATACTCACGGTCGAGAATCGTGGAAACGGTGGGAGCATAGGTGGAAGGACGGCCGATGCCGTTTTCCTCCATGGTACGAATGAGGGTGGCGTCGGTAAAGCGGGCGGGCGGCGTGGTGAAATGCTGCTCGCTGTCCAGCTTGTCAAGGGAAACCACTTCCCCCTCCGCCAAGGGCGGCAGGGCGGGTTCCTTCTCCTCTTTCTCCTCGTCCCGGCCCTCTTCATAGACGGCAGTATAGCCGGCAAACTTCAGCTGGCTGGCGCTGGCGCGGAAGCTGTGCTCCCCCGCCGCCACCTCGATGCTGATGCTGTCATAGATGGCGTTGGACATCTGGCTGGCCAAAAAGCGGCTCCAGATCAAGCGGTACAGACGGTACTGCTCGGAGGTAAGGTCACCCTTTACCTTCTCCGGCGTCAGCGTCACATCGCTGGGGCGGATGGCTTCGTGGGCATCCTGCGCGCCGGCCTTGGTCTTATAGTGACGGTAGGCCTCGGGGCGGTAATTCTTGCCGTAGCGGCTGTCGATGAGGTCACGGGCCGCCTTCTGTGCCTCGTCGGAGATACGCAGTGAGTCGGTACGCATATAGGTGATCAGACCGACCGTGCCCTCGCCGGTAATATCCACACCTTCATAGAGCTGCTGGGCGATGGCCATGGTGCGCCGGGGCGTCATATTCAGCTTCCGGCTGGCCTCCTGCTGCAGCGTAGAGGTGGTAAAGGGGGGCGAGGGAGAGCGCTGCTTGTCCGAACGCTTCACGCTCTTGACGGCAAAGGGCAGCGTCAAAAGCTGGGTGCGGATGGCCTCCACCTCGTCGGCAGAGGTCGGCTCATACTTCTTGCCGCCCCGTCCATAGTAGTGGGTCTTAAAGACCACACCGGCGTCATTTTTCAAAAAGGCATCCAGCGTCCAGTACTCCTGGGGGACGAATGCCTTGATCTCCTTTTCCCGGTCGGAGACCAGACGCATGGCCACCGACTGCACACGGCCAGCGGAGAGGCCGCGGCGGATCTTTTTCCACAGGAGCGGCGAGAGCTTATAGCCCACGATTCGGTCCAAAATACGGCGCGCCTGCTGAGCGTCCACCAGATCCTGATCGATGTCGCGAGGCTCTTTGATGCTCTCATTGACCACCTTGTTGGTGATCTCGTTAAAGGTAACGCGCCGTGCCTTCTCGTCGTCCAAATCCAACAGGTGCTTCAAATGCCAGCTGATGGCCTCTCCCTCGCGGTCGGGGTCGGTTGCGAGATAGACGAGATCGGCACTCTTCGCCGACGCCTTCAGATCCTTGATAATATCTTCTTTCCCCTTAATAGGGCGGTAATTCGGTTCAAAATCATTATCCACATCCACGCCGATCACGCTCTTGGGCAGATCCCGCAGATGTCCCATACAGGCCTTTACCTCGTAACCCTTCCCCAAATATTTTCCGATGGTCTTCGCCTTCGCCGGGGACTCTACGATCACCAGGTCTTTTTCAGCCTTTTTCGCCATAGCTTATCCTTCCTTCTCTGTTTCCTTCAATTCCACCGTCCGCACGAAGCGCCTTGCGCTCTGCTGACGGATATAGCCATCAATTTCCAACACGGTCAGTGCCGACAGCACACGCCGCACCGGCAAGTCCGTTTCCACCGCCACATCGTCGGTGAGTTTGCCCTCTTGGGCGTTCAATATACGCAAAATGCGGATTTGGTCGTCGGTCAATCCCGCCGTGTCGTTCCGCAAATCCAGCAGCGGCAGCTTCTTCTCCTCCGCCACCGGCACCGCAGGCTTCTCCTCCTCTGGCGCCTTGCCGTCCTCCGGCAGCTCCGGCAGGCGAGTCTTGTCGCAGTGCAGGCGATGGGGAAAGCGGCTCTGGTAGCCCTCCAGCACGTCCCAGCCATCCATGACCAATCCCGCACCGTCCCGGATCAGCTGATTGCAGCCACGGCTGCTGTCGGCATAGATGGGACCGGGCACGGCAAAGACATCCCGCCCCTGCTCCAAGGCCGTATTGGCGGTAATGAGTGCACCACTTCGCTCCGGGGCCTCTACCACCACAACACCAAGGCTCAAGCCGCTGATGATGCGGTTGCGTTCGGGGAAATGGGATCGCTCCGGCGGCGTTCCCGGCGGATATTCCGACAACAGCACACCTGTGGCCGCCACATCGTCGTAGAGACGGCGGCTGCTCTCGGGGTAGACCACGTCCACGCCGCAGCCCAGAACACCTGCCACAAATCCGCCGCCGCGCAGCGCACCGCGATGGGCTGCCGCGTCGATGCCCTTGGCAAGGCCGGACACCACGATGGCACCCTGTCTTCCCATTTCATAACCCAGCTGCTCGGCGGCCTGAATACCGTAGGGCGTACACGATCTGGTGCCCACCACCGCAACGGTGGCCTCATCGTCAAAAAGCGGCATTGCACCCCGCCCATAGAGCAAAATGGGTGCCTCGTAAATGCTGCGCAGCCGATTGGGATAGGCGGCGTCCTGCGCCGTCAAGACAAAGATGTCCTTTTCGGCACACGTCTCCAGAATCTGCTGCGCCCGGTGCAGGGACTTATGCTCCAGCGACTCCATTTGTGACGCCGTAAGGCCCTCCACCAGCCGCAGCTGCTCCGGCTCGGCGTAGTAAATATCCTCCGGGGATGAAAAATGCTCCAACAGCAGCCAGCGGCTGCGATTGGTAAGCCCTATTGCCGTGCTGAGCCATACCCAGTATTTCAAGGCAGCCACGGTCTCTCCTCCCTCTTCCTCTTCCTATTCCTCTTCCTCTTTATCGGTATGCCTCCCACAGCAGAACGGCCGCCGCCACCGCCGCATTCAGCGACTCACAGCGCTCCGTCATAGGGATGCGGATGGTCTGGTCGCAAAGTCCCAGCACTTTCTCCGAAAGGCCGCGGCCCTCGCTGCCGATGGCCAGTGCCACACGGCTGTAGTCCACCTCCCGTGCGTCCACCGTATCGTGGCGGAGCGCCGCGCCGTAGAGCGGAATTCCACTCCGTTTGAGCACCTGCGCCATATCCTCCGGTTGACACATCCAGACACTACAGCGAAAAACAGCCCCCATGGTGGCCCGCACCGTCTTGGGACTGTAGGGATCAGCACAGCCGGGCAGCAGCAAAAGGCCGTCACACGCGAAGGCATCCGCCGTACGCAGCACCGTTCCTACGTTGCCCGGATCCTGTACACCGTCCAGTACCACATAGCGCTGGCCCGGCAGCTCCTGGGGCAGCGCTGCTGCCGGGATACGGCAGGTAAATACCACGCCCTGCGGCGTTTTCATCGGCGACACAGAGGCCATCACGTCCTCCGGCACCTCCGCCGCGCGGACGCCCTCCGGCAGCGGCGGCAACACCGTGCCACGGGTACAAACTACCGCCAGCACCGGTGCACCCCACTTGAGTGCCTCCTCCAAAAGCTTGGGACTGTCGCAGAGGAACTCCCCCCGCTCCCTCCGATAAGAGGCCGAGGAGCCCAAACGGCGCATATGGCTCAACAGCGCATTACTGCGGCTCGTAATCTGCTCCATGGTTCCTCTCTCCCTTCAAACACCACAAGCTGACCCGGAAAACCGGCTCAGCTCTTTTGTCTATTTTCCTCTCAGCGATGTCCATATTGTCTTTGAGACACCGCCAAAATTTTTCATCAGTATATCATAACCTGTTTGATTTTTCAATAGAATGTAAATTCTTATTTATATATGTATCCTCCCCTTGTTTCTCGCGGTGCAAAAAAGAACAAATTATAAACTTCTACCCCATTCTGTATGCGTGGCATGGAAATTGATGTATAATGAGTCCGATCTTGCAAATTAGGAGGCTGCAACTATGTGCACAACTTTCAGTTATCGCCCGGGCGACCATTATTTTGGCCGTAATCTGGATATAGAGTATTCTTACAATGAGCAGGTGGTCATCACACCGCGCCATCGGCTCTTCCATCTGCGCAACGGCGCAGACTTCCGCACCACCTATGCCCTCATCGGCATTGCCACCGTGATGGAGGATGTTCCCCTCTACTACGAGGCCGCCAACGAAGCAGGGCTGGCCGTGGCAGGGCTGAACTTCCCCGGCAACGCCGTCTATTCTGACCCTAAGGAGGGGATGAATAACATCACCCCCTTCGAGCTGATCCCGTGGATTCTGGGGCAGGCCAAGACCGTGGCCGAGGTGCGCTCCCTCCTCGCCAACCTAAATCTCACCAACATTCCCTTCTCCGCCGCCATTCCCCTCGCCCCCTTGCATTTCATGTTCAGCGACAAGCGGGAATCTCTGGTGCTGGAGCCTACGGCAGAGGGCCTGCAAATCTATGAAAACCCCTATGACGTCATGACCAACAATCCCCCCTTCCCGTTCCACCTCGCCAATATGCACAACTATCTGAACCTCAGTCCCAAGAACGGAGCCAATCAGTTCAGCAGCCAGTATTCCCTCCGGAACTACGGCGTGGGTATGGGCGCCATCGGTCTGCCGGGCGACGCCTCCAGCGCCTCCCGCTTCGTCCGTACGGCTTTCCACCTCACCAACTCCCACAGCGACACGGAACTGGAAAATGTGGGGCAGGTTTTCCACATTCTGGATTCGGTAGCGATGCTGAAAGGCTGCACCATCACCGATGACGGCAAGGACGATCTCACCCTCTACAGCTGCTGCATCAATGTGGACCGCGGCATTTTCTACTATAAGACCTACAACAACAGCCAGATCACTGCAGTACAGCTCCATAACGCTGATCTGGACGGCAACCAGCTCACCGTCTTCCCCTTGCAGCGGGAACAGGCTGTCCTCTACCAGAACTGAAGCATCTATTAAAAAGTGCCATGAAACTCTCGTTTCATGGCACTTTGGCTTTCTCTATGTACTTAGTCCCGCTTTTCCACACAGGGGCAGGGTGCCCCCGGCGCATCGCACCGCACGAACACGTCCCGGATAGATTTATGCTTTCCCAGCACCATGATCACATCGTCGGGCTGCAGCACCGTGTCGGCCATGGCCAGCTTTGCCTCCCCGTTGCGATTCTTGACCATCATCACCATCAGATTGTGGCGGGAGATCAGCTCCGACTCCCGCAGCGGTACATTTTGCAGACTGGTGGGGACTTTGTGGAGGTAGATATGCGCTACCACCATGTCACCGTAGTCCTCCACCAGCACCACCGGGTTCTTATCCTTGCCGAACATAAGGCGGCTGCCGATGGTCTCGATCCAGCGGTCAAATTTTGTCTTGAAAAAGGTGGATTTACGGATGATATGGAAGAGCAGCAGCACACCCAGCAAAATGGGCACCAGCACCACCAGCGACTCCATCTCCGCCCTTCCCAGCGTCATAAAGAAGTTCACCGTGGTGGATACGATGGTGACGGTGAAAGCGTAGCCGAAGATCATGGTGGCCCGCGCCAGACGTCGGCGGATCTTGGAGGACACCACGGCTTCGCTCTCCCTCGTTGTAAAGCCGGAGTTGGTCAAAAGGGAAATCACCTGAAACCGGGCCCGCTCCTCCGTCATGCCGGTTAGGCGGAAAAAGATGGTGATAATATCGGAAATCACAATGTAGACGATGATAAAAAGGACAAACAGGATCAATGAACTGGTCATAACACTCTCCCTTTCCAAATCACAATACTTTTCCCCATCATACCACGATCTTGTGGAAACAACAATCGAAGTTTGCCTTACACACCCGGAAACAAAACGGCCTTGCAGAAGTTTTCCACACTCTGCAAGGCCGTTTGTTATTTTCGATTCACCACAAGCCGTGACGTTCTCACTCTTTTCCACCGCTGACAATGGCGTAGTAGCGATTGGAGGTAAGACGATAGACGATGGCATAGAGCACACCGAAAATCATGAAGCAGGCTGCCGTGGTCAGAACCAGCAGCTTGGTATCCCAGAGATTGAAAATCAACAGCATCTTCCGCACCATGGGGAAGGCGAAGCACAGATGGATTCCTGCCATCACAAGGGGCAGGAAAAATACCGTGAGTACCTGAGAATTGATGGTCTTGCGAATCTCCCGTTTTGTCATGCCCACCTTTTGCATGATCTCAAAGCGCGCCTGATCTTCGTAGCCTTCGGAAATCTGCTTATAGTAGATGATCAGCACTGCCGCGGCAAGGAACACGATACTGAGCATGATGCCCAAGAAGAATAGGCCCCCGTAAAGGCCGTAAAAATCCGCACGCTCCACCTCCCGACACTCCAGATTCCCGGAGGCTGGGACATCTGCATCCCGCAGTTCATGGTAAATTTCGATCTGCTCCGCCACGGGAAGATCCAGATCAAAGGCGTAGTACCAGTAATAGTGCAGAATACCGTTATCAGGCGAGCCACCCAGCGCTTCCAGCGAAGCCGCTGCCGCTTCCAGATCCGGGACAAAGACGAAGATGGTGGGATAAATGGTCATGGCGGAATTGCCGTTGTCCACGAAGCTGTTTACCACCTCTTTCACTTGATACACCTCGCCGCCGCTGACCTGGAAGGTAGCGTCTTTGTACTCTGTTCGGAAGGGGTAGATCAGCGCCTCCCCCTCGTCTAAGGTCTGCTCCTGCCCCATGAGACGGTTATAGTCAGAAAGCGGCACGAAAAAGGTCAGCACCACTTCGGAGTCCGCATTTTCCCGGAATCCTCCCAACGCCTCCGGATTGTTATAGAGGACTCCCTCCTGCAAAAAGCCGGAGGTCGCAACGGTGCGGTAGTCATACACATTCTCCGGCGCTGCCAGATGCCGATCCAGAATCGTCTGTACATCTGCGCGGGTCTGGTCTGCTTCCTCCGTTTCCTGTAACCCGTTCAGCTTTACTTCCATGTTCATATCCTTGGGGTAGCGAATATGGATGGAATCCTCTGTCCCAACAAACAGCGCCGTGGTGGAGCTGATCATCACCAGCACCATGGTCAGCAGAATGCAGATGGAGGCAAGGCCGGCGCCGTTACGCTTCATACGATAGGTCATGGAGGAGACGGAGACAAAGTGATTGGGCTTATAGTAGTATTTCTTGTTCTTTTGCAACATCCGGCACAGCACCACAGAGCCGAAAATCAGCAGCAGATAGGTGGCGCAGATCACCATGACGACCGCCACGAAAAAGGCCACAAGAGTGGTGACCGGGTCTTGAATGGTAACGGCGATATAGTAGGCTGCGGCCAGAATTGCAAGGCCCAGAAGTCCCGCCAGCCAGTTGGCTTTCGGCGGCTTTTCTCCAGCGCTTTCACTGCGCAGCAGCTCCACAGGCTTGCTCAGGGAGATCTGGCGCAGGGCGTTGAGGAACAGCAGTACAAAGATACCACCGAAAATCAGCAGCGTGGATTTCACACCCGCCATGGAGACCGTGAAATCCAGCCGCACCTGCCCCTCCATCATGTTGACCAGCAGCAGTTCAAAGAGCTTGGAGAGGGCAATTCCCAGCCCCACGCCGCCCAGCAGCGCAATCCCTGCCACCAGCAGCGTTTCCCACAGGAGGATGCGGCTGATGTTCCCTTTTCCCATGCCCAGAATGTTATAAAGGCCGAATTCCCGTTTCCGCCGCCGCATCAAAAAGGAGTTGGAGTAGAACAGGAACAGCACGGAAAAGACGGCCAGCACGCTGCAGCCCATACGCAGCATTTGCTGAATCACACTGGAACCGGGGATGTTCTCCACCGCAGACGCGTTGGCGAGAAAATAGATGATATAGTACATCATCACCATGCCGATGCAGGTGAGGATATAGGGCACATAGAGCTGCTTATTCTTGCGAATACCGTCCCAGGCCAGCTTCGGATAGAAAACGGATTTCATTGTCTCTCACCACCTGTTGCAAGCATGGTAAGCGTGTCCGAAATCATCTGATACAGCTGCTCACTGGTGTTCTCTCCCCGGTAAATCTGGTGGAACACCTCGCCATCCTTGATAAACAGCACACGGCTGGCGTGGCTGGCCGCCTTCACCGAGTGGGTAACCATCAAAATGGTCTGTCCGTTGGCATTGATCTGAGAGAAGAGCCGCAGCAGCTCGTCGGTGGCTCTGGAGTCCAGAGCGCCGGTGGGTTCATCGGCCAGAATCAGCTTGGGATCGGTAATGAGCGCTCTTGCCACCGCCGCACGCTGCTTCTGACCGCCCGAAACCTCATAAGGATACTTTTTCAAAAGGTGCGTAATCCCCAGCTGCTGGGCGATGGGCTGCAGCCGCCGCTCCATTTCGCCATGGGACTTTCCCGCCAGCACCAGCGGCAGATAGATATTATCTTCCAGCGTAAAGGTATCCAGCAGATTGAACTCCTGAAACACAAAGCCCAGATTGTCCCGGCGGAACTGAGCGATCTGCGATTCCTTGATCCTTGCAAGATCCTTCCCGTCCAGCAGCACCGTGCCGGCGGTAGGCCTATCCAA
Source organism: Oscillospiraceae bacterium (assembly GCA_020025345.1). Classification (GTDB taxonomy): domain Bacteria; phylum Bacillota; class Clostridia; order Oscillospirales; family Oscillospiraceae; genus Vescimonas. The sequence goes on from JAHHSH010000039.1 coordinate 13,812, forward strand.
GGCTGCCAGAATATTCAATAAAGTGGTCTTACCGGAGCCGGACTCGCCCATGATTGCCACATATTCGCCCTGCTCCACGCTAAAGGAGACATTCTTCAGCGCCTCCACTTTGTTTCCGCCAAAGCGTGTCGTATAGATTTTCTGTACGCCGCTTACATCCAAAATACTCATCACAAAAAATCCTCCTTTGGAATTTCTGTTCTGATTATAGCAAAGGGGGAATTTGCGCCGCTATGGATTCGGCTTACAAATCCCCCCTCAAATCTAACAGTTTTGTAAGAAGTCATTCCACCTTTAGATCCCGCTGTTTCAGATCAATGGTAATGCAGGTTCCCTTATCCACCTGCGACGACACCGAGATTCCATGGCCCAGATTGGTACAGATCCGCTTGCACAGATACAGGCCGATGCCGCTGGCCTTTTTGTCCGCCCGTCCATTATAGCCCGTAAATCCGTTTTCAAAGATGCGGGGAAGATCCTCCGCCGCAATTCCGATCCCTGTATCCCGGATACACAGCTTTTTCTCCGGCTCCAGCGTGATGGAAATACTCCCGGACGGCGTATATTTCAGCGCGTTGGACAGCACCTGCTCGATGACAAAGGAGAGCCACTTTTCATCGGTAATGACGGTTGCGTTCACCGGCTCATACTGCAAACGAAGCCGGCGCTCAATAAACTCACCGGCAAACTTCTTCACCGTCTGGCGGATAATAGCATCCAGATCGTGGGCTTTGATCACATAATCGGTGCTTTCCGAATTCAAGCGCAGGAATGTCAGCACCATTTCCACATACTGCTCCACACGGAAGAGATCCGACGCCAGCTTGCGGGAGAGTGCGGTGTCCTCATTTTGCAGGTGCAATCGCATGGACGCAATGGGCGTTTTGATCTGGTGCGCCCAGACGGTATAATAGTCGATCATGTCTGCGTATTTGCGCTGGGCGGCCGTGCGTTCCTCGTTATATTCCCGGCTGATGAGGGTAATGATCTTCTGATAATCCGCATCCTCGACGCCTTCGATTTCCGGAAAGCTGCCGGTAATTACATCCGTCATGCCGGAGATGCACTTTAACGTCTCATGCCGGCGCTTCACACGTCGGAAATCCAGCATGATCACGCCTAAACTAAGAAGCAGGCACAGCATCGCCGGGTACAGCACGGCTTTCACGGGCAGATGGTAGAGCGAAAACGATACAATAAAGATCAGCACAAACACCGCGCCCGTGGTGATGACGCGCCATCTTTCTTTAATATATTGTGCAAATAGTTTCATTTCTTGCACCTCAGCCCTCTATCAAGTACCCCACACCAAACTTGGTGGTGATAAAATTCTCCAGCCCTACGGCATCCAGCCGCTTGCGCAGGCGGTTCACGTTGACCGACAGCGTGTTTTCATCAATAAAGCTGTCCGTCTCCCAGAGCTGCTCCATCAGCTTTTCACGGCTGACCACCTTTCCCTTGTTTTTCATCAGCGTGAGCAAAATACGAAACTCATTTTTGGAAAGGGAAATCTTCTCCTCCCCATAGCTGAGCGTATTGTCCCCGGTGTTCAGCAGGGCACCCCGGTGTTCCAGCACCGATACCGTAGAGCCAAAGTCATAGGTTCTGCGGAGCATGGCCTGGAGCTTGGCCATCAAGACGCTCTGGTCGAAGGGCTTTGCGATAAAATCATCGCCGCCCATATTCATGGCCATGATCATATTCATATTATCCGCCGCAGAGGAAATAAAGATGATCGGCACTCTCGACACCTTCCGAATTTCGCTGCACCAGTGATAGCCGTTAAAAAAGGGCAGCGAAATATCGAGAAGGATAATATGGGGATCAAATTGGGCAAACTCCTCCATCACATTGCGGAAATTGTGGATGCAGCACACCTCTAAATCCCACATTTCCGCCTGCGTTTTGATGGCCTCGGCGATCCCTTTGTCATCTTCTACGATCAACAACCGATACATCTTGTTTCCTCCCAGCCTTCAGCATTTTGGAAATCATATTATACCATACCCTTGCAGCATTTTCCATACATGGTGCCAATCGCTGCCCGCCGCCATTCCCCTGTACCGACCCATAACTTCGCAAAAAGAGTCCCGAGAAACACATTCTCGGAACTCTTGCCTATTCTTTTGAGGTGAACCGATACCGGTCACTGCATACAAGCGTTATCCGGCTCTCTTTTTCCAAACCAACGCCAAACCTCCGCAGGAAACCAGCAGCGCTGCGCCCGCCGTACTATGCATCGCTCTCATGCATATGGATCTCTCCATCTGCGGACAGGGAGACAGAAACCAAATAGAGGTATCTGCCGCCATGGATCATCCGGGAGTAATTATAGATGTTCGTTTCCCGGAAATCCTCCTCGGCCTGTACATAGAACATAACGCCGACAGGGTACTCACACTCCAGCGACGACAGCCAGTCCCCGCAGGCCGCAGCGATCTCTCTTACTTCCTCTCGATCCGAAAAAGTATCCTTGATAAATGCCACCGTGTTGCCGCCGACTCGTTTGACAATGTATGCATCGGAATCTGAAATCTGATGGATCTCTGATCGCAGGCAGAAGTTTTCCACAGGTATCAGCGTCGCGAAAAACTTTTCCAGCTCCGTCTGATATTCGTTGACCGATACAACCGCAAGATAATCATCCCGATAGATGAACCGGCTGCCGTCATACTTGCGATAGACGGTAATGATCTTCTCCTGCGGATCGTCCTTCCGATACGCCGTCAGATATTCCGGGTCCACGCCGCCCGACGGCACATACCCGTTGTAGACAAATTCCTCGTGATAGGTGTTCTCCAGATGGGTAAGCATCCGTTCAATGGCTGTAATGGCACTCTTTTGCAGGTCGTTCAGCGCCGCATAGTCCTCCGGCAAGCCGTTTTCCCGCAGGATTTCTTTCTGCCGCTCCGTCAGGACAACGTCCTCCTTGGCGGTTTCGCCCTCCTGCGCATCCTTTTCTCTCCATCCGCAGGCACTGAGCACCATCGCAACCACTAAGATCGCCGCCAGAAGCCGCACTTTCCCTCTGCTCTTCATTTCACTTCCTCCGCAGGTGTCTTCCCGTTCTGTCAGACTGTCCGGGAACCACCTTAATATCCCATCTTATTCAGAATATTCTTGCACTCATCCTTGTTGGCTGCATAGGCGCGCACATACAGCACAGCATCTTTCGTGTGGATGACCCGCACATAGTATTCATCCCCGCTGAGGGAATAGTCCCCCTTATAAGGTGTGCTGTTTGCCATAACCACCGTGGAATCCTTCTTGAACTGCTTTTCCACCTTGTCTGTTACAAAGTGGTAGAAGTCCGACGCCGTATCTGTATCCTTCAAAATGTAATATTCAAACGCGTATTTATCCTCATCGCAAGCCAGATACACAGTCTGATACTTCTCGCTGTGGAGCGACGTCTGATCGACCACTGTGATCCCCAGCTCCTCCATGATGCTTTTAAACTCCTCGGGAGGCAGGGGGTCTTTCGCTTTTCCGCACGCTGCCAGTGACAGCAGCATGAGGAGCGTCAGCACCATGGCAATCCCTCTTCGCACTGTTTTCTTCATCTGTAAACCCCTCCTGCTTTCGCCTGTTTTCAATGGGACAAGTCCCTTTTTCTTATGCACAATATACCAAAATCGCCGGTATGCGTCAATTGTTTTTTGAGTAACTCAGCCACCGCTTTTTCCTGCCTCATCCGGGCAAAAAGCAATGCCGCCGCTTTCTGCAGCAGAGAGCAACGGCATTCCTTATTTACTTTGCACC
>JAHHSH010000004.1 GCA_020025345.1 Oscillospiraceae bacterium
GGATATTGGAAGTTACACCTGAATCGTGTATCACAAGGTACACCATACTCCTAAGCGGTAGGCCGCTGGTTCGAATCCAGTTCGGGGTGCCAAAGTTAGGTAAAAGTCTTACAGGCTTTTACCTAACTTTTTTCATCGGCAAAATCGTTTGTTCTAAACTCCACTTATATAAAAATACCCGGTATCTGCCGCGTGGCAGACACCGGGTATTTTTTAATTTTCTTATAATAAGAAAATCAGCACTTTTTCATCAAGCGGATGTAAAACTCCACCGAATGGGCCAGGCAATCCAGACGGATGCGCTCATTATTGCCGTGGATGGTGCTGCGCTCCTCAGCGGTAAGATCCATAGCAGAGAAGCGATAGACATGGTTGCTGATTTCACCGTAATGGCGAGAATCGGAACACTGCACCATCAGATACGGGGAAACCACGCAGCCCTTCCAAGTCTCTGCCACAGCAGAGGCTACCTTATTCCAGCTGTCGCAGCCGGTCTCGGAAATGGGGCTGGGCTCGAAGCTCTCCAGCACCTGAATCTCCACATCGCTGTCGTTGACGACCTTTTTGAGGTAGTCTTTGGCACCGGCCACGGAGTCCTCAGGGTTGAGTCGCATATTGGAGATGAGGCTCGCCTGGGCGGGGATCACGTTTCTGCCCTTGCTGCCCTCCATCATGGTGAATGCAGTGGTGGTACGCACCAGCGCATTGAGCTCACCGCCGCCCTTGCGGCAGATGAGATCCAGCACGGGAGCAAAGCACCACAGGTTTGCAAAAATGATCTTATAGAGGAAGGTAGAGCGTCTGCCCAGCGTATCGAACATTTCCGCCACCGGCTTGGTGATGTGCATTTTAAAGGGATGCTCCACGATTCTGCGGCAGGCGGAAGCCAGCGTGGTCACGGGCGTTTTCACGGGAGGTGCGGAGGCGTGTCCACCACCGGAGCAAACCGTATACTGGACATTCATCAATCCCTTTTCCGCAATGCCGATCAGGCCGCAGGGCTCACTGACACCGGGGAACACATTTTCCACCACGGCACCGCCCTCGTCCACCACCAGAGCAGGTGTGATGTTATGCTCCCGGAAGTAATTGACGATATTGACGGCACCCATGCCGTTGACCTCCTCGCCGCCGGAGAAGGCAAAGTACATGTCATGCTCGGGTACAAAGCCCTCGCCGATCAGATGGTTGGCGCTAAACAGCACGCCGTTGAAGGTCACCTTGGTGTCCAGAGCGCCACGGCCCCAGAGCACGCCGTCTTCAATGATGCCCTCAAAGGGGGGCTTATCCCACAGCTCCTCCTCCACGGGTACCACGTCGTAGTGGGCCATCATAACGCTGGGCTCAGCGGAGGTCTTACCCGGCCAGCGGAACAGCAGTGCCCGGTCGGGGAGCTGCTGGAACTCACAGGCTTTGAACACGTTGGGATAGAGCTCGGGCAGCATATCGATGAGCTTTTGAAATTCAGCTTCATCCTCTTTTTCACGGTCGTGATTGGACACGGTACGGCAGCGGAGCAGATTTTGCAGGCAGCTGACAGCAGCCTCCCGGTCAAAGTCGATTTTCTCATCAGACACCGCAGGGGCTGTCTTAGGATTGAACAGCAGCGCCCGAATGAGAATGATCGCCAGGAACAGGAGAACCAGTCCAAGAATGATATAGCCGACCATTACAAAACACCTCTCTTATATAGAATTCTGGAAACAGCAATGGTGAATACCACACCCACAGGCACCATGATACCCACCGTACCCGCGTTGAGGGCGGGAACAAAGATAAACAGAACCAGCATCAGAACAATGGGGGCAATGGAGATCTTCCAGTTCTTCGAGATAAACACCACGCCCAGACCACCGAAGAGGGCGGGCAGCATCTGCTCGAAAGCCGGAGCCAGCACGGGAGCTTCCAGCACAGGGGTCAGCGGGACGATCAAGATCACGCCGATGATGATAATAATGGTGGTCACGATGCTGGAGGTGGCAATGGCGATGGTGGAGATCAGCTCTCCCTCCTCGCTGTTGATGCTGACATCATTCTGCTCCAGCGCGTTGAGCGCACAGGGCAGCTTCAAGTTAGAGATATTGCCGGTGACGAAGCTCAGATAAGAGCCGCCGGCGCCCAGCATAGGCACAAAGGTCAACGTTTCAATAAAGCCCACCGCCCAGTACATGGGGGCTGTAGCGATCAGGCCCATGACCAGTGCGTGCCAGTCGGGAGCTGCGTTGAAAATAACGGCCACCACCACAGGGAAGGCCAGCAGGAGAACTGCCACAGACAGGTTCCAGATCCGTCCGTCTCTGTGGACAGAGTCGATGTAACTAAGATTCTTTTTCATTATTTTCCCTCCTCAGCTGAGCCACGCCGTAATGGGGATGGCAGCAGCCATGCCGGCCACAAGGCTGATGGGCAGTGCATAGTCACCCATCCACTTCCAGTTGAACTTCTTGAGTGCCAGACCACACAGGGCCATGACAACAGCAGAAGATGCCATAACACACACGGGGATCAATCCGGATGTGGGGGAATAGGCATCACTGGGGATCCAGAGTCGGGAAAAGTCGCAGAACACATAGCCCAAAAAGGCGGAGATCATACCGATAAACATGGCGTTGTTCAGAACATCCGCCCACTTGGCATCACGGTTCTCCAGACTGTGCATACCGTTGAGCAGCTTCTTGCCGATGAGGGGCACCAGCCAGATACCCAGCAGGATGCTGATGGTCATGACCAGCGAGATGTTGACAAACTGCTGCGCCGTCAGTGCATTGATCTTGCCCAGTGTAAGGCCCATGGCGCTGACAGCGTTCTCTGCGGCGATGGTCTCATAGCTGAGAGAGCCTACCACGCTCAGACGCAGCCAGGGCAGGGGCACGCCAAGGCTTTTGGAAAGGGCGATGACGCTGATGACGATGGCCACAGCCGGAGCGATGGTGAACACCGCGGCGGTTCGTATGGTCTTTTTAATTTTTTTCTGATCCATTCCGATGGCTTTGCTCCTGCGCAGAGCTTTCACCAGGAAATAGATGGATTGCCCAAGCACTGCGGCAATCAAAATGCCCGCAAGAACAAAGAGCAAAGGGTGATTTACATGAAACTCCAAGAAAGACTCCTCCTTTACATAGTGTTTCGATTGTACCATGTACGCGCATAAGGTGCAAGGCAAATGACAAATTATGAAGACAAATGTTCCATTTTGACGGGCAAAATCCCCCGGCAACAAGTTTCCTCAAAATAAAATTCTTTTCGGCGGCAATGCAAAGCGCCAAAAATAAGGCCTGACGCTGTGCAGCGTCAGGCCTTATTGGGGGTTCCATTTTTTCGTGTCGATTGGGATTTGCGGGACTTTGTGCCATCCGAATCGACCTCCTGCAACAAGATCAGCTCCGGATCAGCCGCCTTGATTGCAGCTAGGGCGTCTCCGACATTCTCCCAAGCGACCTCCGGCGAACGCGCTCTGCTCTCCTTGCCGCCGTCCATGGAGAAACTAAAATCATCACTATATGCATTAAATCAGACATTATATGATGTAAAATAGTGCTTCTGCCCATTTTCGATGGACTGCGCCGACACGGACGATGCTTCCGGATTGATCTTGTCCTCCAGCCGCTCATAGGCGAGGAAGGGATCGGCAACATATGCCGCCGCGGCAATCAGCAAGACCAGCAGGACAATCCAAATGATTGTAACAACTATTTTTTCATCCGCCAATGGTTCGTTGTCTACCTCCTATAGAGATTTTCTATCCTTCAGATGCGCGTCGAGCCACAGCAGTACATCTTTATATATGATCCTGTTTTCTTTCTCGTTGAGGATCTCATGCCGGAGCTTGGGGTACAGCTTCATCTGGACATCCCCGACACCGGACTCTTTGAATCGGGCGCAGGCTTTTCGCACACCCTTGCCCATATCCCCCACCGGGTCGTCATTACCGGAAATGAACAGCACCGGCGCATTTTTATCCATCTTCGCGATATTGCTCTTCTTCGTGATATAGCCAAGGCCCTCAAACATATCCCGGAACAGCCCCAGCGTCGTTTGGCCGCCGCACAGCGGATCTGCCAGATACGCGTCCACATTCTCTGCATTGTATGAGCCCCAATCGAAGGTGGTGCGGTTCGGCGCAAACTTTTTATTGTAATTGCCAAACGCCATCTTATCCATGAAGGGACTGTACGCTGCCTTTCCGTGTTTTCGGATTTTACAATTTGCCAAGAACATTCCGCTGCGGATCGTCATTGCTCCGGGATGGCCTGTTCCGCACAGGATATACCCATCGTAGCTGCCCGGATGCAGGATCATATGGCTTCTGGTCAAAAAAGAGCCCATGGAATGCCCAAAGAGATAGGTCGGCAGCTGGGGGAATCGCTCTTCGATGATCTTTCGCAGCTCCTCGAGATCCTCCACCACATTCCACCAGCCGTCCTCTTCTCCCAGATACACCATCGGGCGATCCGGGATCAGCGACTTTCCGTGTCCGAGATGATCATCGGCAAAAACCGCAAAGCCATTTTCACACAAAAACTCCGCGAAGGGTTCATATCTTTTTCCGTACTCAGCAACGCCGTGGGCGATCTGAATCACACCCCGGATCGCTCCATCCGAGGGCAGCCACTGGTTTACATGGATCTGTGTCAGCCCACTGCGGGACGGAAAGAAAAATTCACTATACTCCATAACGAGTTCTCCTTAAAGATGATCTTATAAAAATGGCCTGCAGCAGCATTGCATACAGGCCATTTTACGAGTTAGTTTCATATCTGCACTTGCACTGGGGGTTCCGTTTTATTTATCCTCAGAAACATAGCACATACTATCCGCAAGGTGACTGAATACCACGCCCAAGGCATGGGCACCGGCGTCCGGATAGCCAAGACTACGTTCGCCCACCGTTCCTGCACGGCCCATGCGTGCCACGATGTCCTTGGTCTTTTCCGCGCCGCTTGCCGCCGCCTTTGCCGCAAGATGAAGTGCAGATTCCACAGATACCTCCACAGCTGCACTGTCGGTAAGGCTCTGTGCACAGGGGATCAGCGCATCCATCAGCGTCTTGTCGCCCACCTGTGCGCCCCGTCCGAAGGAGCGCTCACCGGTGCGATAGACGCCGTCCGCCGCCGCCTGCACCATACCTGCAAACTCGCTCATATCCAGCACTTCCCTTTTCCCCGCAAACCGGGACGCCGCGCGGAAGGCGCTGCCCCAGATGGGGCCGGAGGCGCCGCCGCAATGCTCCATGATGATCATGGACACACTGTCGAGGAATTCGCCGATGGTATGGCTGTGGTCAGCCATGATTTCCTGCCACTCCGTTTTCAGCTGCCGGAAGCCCTTGGCGACGCTCATGCCGAAGTCGCCGTCACCGGCATAGGAATCCAGCTCGCAGAAGGGAACCTCGTTTTGAATGATCGTCTCACTCATATCATCCACCATGTACATGATATTTTCCTTGGTGATACGATTATTCTTAATCTGCTTCCAGTCCTTCGGAGACTCCTTGGTATAGGAAACTTCCGCTGTATTTTCCACCGTCTTCTCCTCGGCCATCTCCATATTGGGAAGCTGCGGGCCGTCAATCGTCAGGGCAGGGGCGCAGCAGGGATCGTTCAGCAGCTCTCTGCGCTGCCGGTTCAGCCCCATGATGGACACGGACGCGCCGGCCATGTCGATGCTGGTCAGATAATTGCCCACCAGCATCCGCTGCACGTTGCAGCTGCGGCTCTTCAGCACCTTGGCAACGCTGTTTGCCAGAAGATACAGCTCCTGCAGCGGGGTTCCGCCGAAGCCGTTGATCAAAACGGCGATGCCCTCCGGGCGACCTTCCTCCGGCAGCTCCTGCAGCAGTGCATCCACCATCCGCTCTGCCAGCTCATCCGCCGCAGCCACCTTCTCCCGGCGCACACCGGGCTCGCCGTGGATGCCGACGCCGAACTCCATCTCATCCTCGCCCAGCGTAAAGGTAGGCGTTCCCTTGGCGGGTACGGTGCAGGAGGTCAGCGCAAAGCCGAGGCTCTTCACGTTTTTCACAGCGTCCTCTGCAACGGCTTTGACTTCCTGCAGACTCATCCCCCGCTGGGCCGCAGCACCGGCGATTTTGTGGACGAGAACCGTTCCGGCAACGCCGCGCCTACCCACCGTATAGAGGCTGTCCTGCACGGCAATATCGTCGTCTACGCGCACATAATCCACAGCAATGCCGTCCTCGGCAGCCAGTGCCATGGCATTGGTGAAGTTCATCATGTCGCCGCTGTAGTTCTTAATGATCAGCAGCGTACCCTTCTCGCTCCGGGTCTCGCGGATAGCGCGATACACCTGAATCTGGGAGGGGGATGCAAAGACGTCACCGCAGACAGCCGCATCCAGAAGGCCCTCTCCCACATACCCGGCGTGGGCCGGTTCATGGCCGCTGCCTCCGCCGCAAATCAGCGTGACCTTCTCCGGGTCGATCTTCTTTTTATGGATGACATGATACTTTTCATCCAGCGTTACGTTGGGGTGCGCCATGGCAAAACCATGACACATTTCAGAAACAACCGTCTCCGGCGTGTTGATGATCTTTTTCATGATAGCCTCCCTTATTTATAGGACTTACCCATTTCGTCAGCTGCGCGGATGGCAGAAGCGACGCTCTCCACCGTGATGGGGAAGGGCATGGAGTAGACAGACTCCTCCGGAATGCAGGTCTTTTTAGCAACCGCCAGCAGCTCTTCATCGCTGATTTCCGGAACGCCGATGTCTGCCAGACACACGGGCAGGCCGACCTCCAGATTGAACTTGATGACCGTCTCGATCTCTTCCATGGGCGCATTTTCCAGCACCAGCTGTGCAATCGTGCCGAAGGAGACCTTCTCACCGTGGAAAGAATGGTGGGTGCCGGGCAGCATGGACAGTCCGTCATGGATGGCATGAGCCGCTGCAAGGCCTGCACTCTCAAAGCCAAGGCCGGAGAGCAGGATGTTGGCCTCCACAATATTCTCCAGAGCAGGCGTAACCACATTGTGATCGCAGGCGATCTTTGCCTTCACGCCGTCTTCCAGCAGTGTCTCATAGCACAGCTTTGCCAGAGCAAGGGCAGCTTTCGTGCCTTTTGCGCCTTCGCAGACGTCCTCCCGGACGCCGCAGGGCAGGCCGGCATTGACATTAGAGAAGGATCTGGCCGATGCACGAGCTTCAAACCAGGTGGACATGGCATCACCCATGCCGGAGACCAGGAAACGCGTCGGTGCCTTGGCGATGCAGGTGGTATCCACCAGCACGACGCTGGGGCTGGCCTTAAAATAGGCGTAGTCGTCAAACTCTCCGCTCTCGGTATACATGACCGCAGAATGGCTGGTGGGTGCATCCGTTGCTGCGATGGTGGGGACGGCGATCATACCCATACCCTCTGCCACGCATTTGGCGGTATCCAGTGCTCTTCCGCCGCCAAGGCCCACCGTGCAGCTGCACTTATGCTGCTTGGCAACTTCTTTCAGACGCTGGATCTCCTGCCGGGAGCACTCACCGCTGAAGGCATCCATCACGAAGGAAACGCCAAACTTTTTCTCTGTCTCCTTCAGCTTGTCCTCCACGCGCTTGATGTCATCGGGATGTGCGATCAGAAGTGCGGTATCTCCGAATGTCTTGACGAAGTAACCGAGGTTCTTGATTTCGTCCTCACCCTGTACATACTTGGTAGGACTGATAAAGGCTCTTCTCATTTGCTTTTCCTCCTTGCTTTATTTTGTTCTCTGGTATAATATTGTAGCAAGTCGATGTGGAAATAGCATCATTTTTGCATATCACGAAATTGCTATTTTTGTGCGCAAAATTTTGCCATCCGCCTTCCGAAGGTCATATCTTTATCATATGTACATATTTTCGCACAATATCTTCGTCTCTTTTTAGTGCATTATGACATATATGCAATTATGTACATACTGCACTGCACACTCATCAAATTACTATGGCGGTGAAAATATGAAGAGTAATTTCTTTGATTTAGATCGCATTCTGGATCTCAGCCGGTGGCAGAAGCTGCAAGACCAGCTGGCACTTGTGACCAATATGGCCATCATTACGGTGGACTACAAGGGCATCCCGATTACCCGGCACAGTATGTGCTGTCCCTTCTGCCAATCGGTGCGCGCCAACCCCCAGCTGGCTAAATACTGCCAGATCTGCGACTCCCGCGCAGGGCTGGAAGCTGTCCGGTCGCAGGAGCCGTTCATTTACCGCTGTCACTTCAATATTATCGATATTGCCATCCCCATCACCGTGGACGACAAGTATCTGGGTGCCATTATGGCCGGTCAGATCCGCTTGGACGGCGCAGCGCAGCTGGATTCCTTTGAGCGCCTGCTGTCTTCGCAGAAAAATGCCGTTGCCCTGCAGCACCTGCATACACATCAGGCCGAATATGATGCGATTCCGCAGCTGCAATACGACAAGGTGCTGCAAAGCACACAGGCTCTGTTTGAATTGAGCAACTACATCGTAGAAACCGCCGTCAGCAAATCGCAGCTGATCCACGCCTACGAGACCTTTTACCAAAATGCACAGCAGGCCGCGCACCCCCTGTCTCCGCAGAAGATGCCGCTTCCCGATGTGTCCGGCAATTTCCTCAAGGTGAATCGCGCCGGTCATGTGGAGACCGGCACCTCCCCCCTTCTTCCGGCCCTGCAGTATATCGAAGAAAACCCGGAGCAGCTGATCACGCAGGCGCAGATGGCAGAGCTCTGCCATTTGAGCCCCAGCTATTTCAGCCGCTTGTTTACCCACGAAATGGGCGTCAACTTCTCCCAGTACATCGCCTCCAAGAAAATTGCGTGGGCGCGGGAGCTGCTGGAGCAAACCAATGACTCCATAGAACTCATCAGCCAAAAACTCGGTTTCTCTTCCGCCGCGTACTTTATTAAGGTTTTCAAGAAGTATGAGGGGATCACCCCCCTGCTCTACAGAAAATACAACGACAAGCTGAATAAATAGCTGCCGAAGGCAAAAAATACCGTTACTTGGAAAAATGCCAGAAACCGGTTGCTTTTTCTCTCTTTATAGTCTAAAATGATTACCCAAGTTGACGGCGCTCAACAAAAGGGACCCCGGATGGCTGCATCACAGCAGATCCAGATAAAAAACCACCTCCATGAAGGAGATGGTCTTTTGATCCGTGCAAACGCGATTTATGGACAAACGATTCCTACTTCCAGTGCTCAGATATTTTCATGAAGAGTTCTTTTGAATATTCATGCAGGAGTGGCAGAATGTCTGAAATTCAGACATTCTGCCATTTTTCCCTATTGTTAAGATGCTTGCGGAAGTATAGTGGTATAATAGGTTGGTATAGACCTTTGCAAGTGACACAGAAAGAGGTGTTGATTTGAATATCGTTTTAGTGGTAGACCAGTATGACCACAGCAATAACGGAACAACCATTACAGCCCGGCGGTTCGCCGAACAGCTCCGCAAACGGGGACACACCGTCAAAGTATTGGCGGCAGGTGAGCCTGAGCCGGATAAAATCACCGTTCCCACCCACACGATCCCGTTTTTTCAGCCCTTGGTGGATGCACAGGGAATGTGCTTTGCCGAGCCGGTGGACGAGGCCTACTATCAGGCGTTCAAAGATGCGGATATCGTACATTTCTATATGCCCTTTCGTTTCTGCCGCCGCGGCGAGTCGATCGCCCGCCAGATGCATATTCCCACCATGGCAGCCTTCCACGTTCAGCCGGAGAATATCACCTCCAGCATCAAGCTTGGAAAGCAGAAGTGGGCCAATAACTTCCTGTACTGGTGGTTCAAGGATGTATTTTATAACCGCTTCCGCTCCATCCACTGCCCCAGTGAGTTCATCGCCCAGCAGCTGCGTGAGCACGGTTATGATGCCAAACTGTATGTTATCAGCAACGGCGTGGACAACGCCTTTTGCCCTCCGCAGCAGCCCATTGTGCGGACGGATCACACGCTTCGGGTCTTAATGGTTGGCCGCCTCTCCAAGGAAAAGCGGCAGGATCTCATCATCAAAGCGGCCCAATTGAGCCGCTACCGGGATCAGATCCAGTTGATTTTCGCCGGAAAAGGCCCCATGAAAAAGAAATACGAGGCTATGGGTGCCAATTTGCCCAGAAAGCCTGTATTCGGATTTTACAAGCAGGAGGATCTCATAAAACTCATCCACAGCTGCGACCTCTATGTCCACGCCTCGGATGCGGAAATCGAGGGCATCTCCTGCATTGAGGCCTTCACCTGCGGATTGGTTCCCGTTATCTCCGACTCCAAGCTGTCGGCTACCCACCAGTTTGCTCTGGATCCGCGCTGCACCTTTCAAGCCGAGGACGCACAGGCTCTGGCCGACCGGATGGACTACTGGTTTGAACACCCCGAAGAAAAGGCAGAGATGTCCCGGCGCTATGCAGAATACGGCGACAGTATGCGGGTGGAACACTGCGTGCAGAAGGCTGAGCAGATGTACACTGAAACCATCGCAGAGTGGAAAAAGAAAGGTCCCCGGCAGCCCGAGGAAAATACTTTTCGCCGCATGACCCACCCCAACATCGAGAAAACCGCCCGCAACTACGGAAAAGGCTGGGTGGGAAAGTCATGGCTGTCTGCCCTGGTGACGAATCTCCTTTCACCCATTTTGTACCTGCTGGATGCTCTTGTCTGGGGCTTTTCGGTAGAGGGGCGGGAAAATATCCGTGGTCTTAAAGGCGGCGCCATTACCGTCATGAACCATATCCACCCCATGGACTGCACCATGGTCAAGCTGGCCACCTTCCCGCGGCGAACCCACTATATCAGTATGCGGGGCAATCTGGAGATCCCCCTGCTGGGCTGGCTTCTGAAGGCTTTCGGCGCAATTCCCCTTTTGGACAGCACCACCGGTATGCTCGGTTTGGAAAAAGGCATAGAGCAGGGAATTCAACGGGGCGACTGGATTCATTTTTATGCCGAAGGTCTGCTGGTGCGCTACCACGAGGGCATACGGCCCTTCCACAGGGGCGCGTTTCTGGCCGCAGTGCGGGCCGGCTGCCCTGTCGTCCCCATGCGGTTAGTCTGCGATGACCCCCACGGCATCCGCAGTCTATGGAGACGGAAAAAGCCTTTTCTGCGGCTCATTATCGGCAAGCCGCTGTACCCAAAGGCTGATCTTCCTCAGCGGGAGGCCGTCAACGATCTGATGGAGCGCACCCATACGGCCATCGAGGCGCTAGGCTGCCCCCTGTCTGAAGAAACCGTACCCACCACATAAAATAGGACAAGCAGCCCCACCCGTTAAACGGGTGGGGCTGCTTGTCCTATAAGAGAATTTCGGTGCTTCTTCATTTATGCAGGCAGCAGCGGCAACACCACAAAGGGCTCACGCCGCAGTTTTTCCCCAAAGACAAAGGAAACCGGTGCAGAAAAGAGCGGACCGTCAGACACAAAGCTGTGATATTCCCCGTTTTCTCCACAGACATCTGCGCCATCTTCCACAATCGACGCCAAGACCTCCTCGGAGAGCACCATACCTAGATGCTTTTCACTGAGCCGGGAAGTATCCACCACCGTGATGTTGGCCACAAAGCCCAAGTCGATCAGCTCACGCACCAGCTGGGCGCGGGGCTGCTGCCACAGCGGAAAAACAGCCTCTATTCCTGCATCCCGGCACAGCTCCGTACACCACTCCAGATGTCCTGCAATATCGATATCGCCAAAAACACAGGCCTCCACCCCCTCCGCCTTTTTCGCCTTGAGCAGACGGAGGAAATTGTCCCGGTAGGCATCGCCGGAGGTGCGAATCAGTGTTACAGGAAGGCCCAGCGAATCCGACACAGCCTGCAGCACCTCTTCCGGGATGCCGTGAAACCAGGAACGCCCCATGTCAATATTATACGTTGTCAACAGGCCGCATGGTTCCATCCCCATCTGTACGGCGCGATAGAGCGCCAGAATACTGTCCTTACCGCCGCTATAGGAAAGCACAAATTTTTTACCTTGCAGTTCCATCCCCGGTTTCCTCCCTTGTATATGGTTGTCCTCATCATACCACATTTCCTTCGATTTCGGAAACAGCCGGGCTTTCTTTTTTGACGTAAATATGGTACGCTCCCGGTAAAGGAGGTGTCTTCATTGCAGTATCTCACAACCTATTCCACACCACTGGGGCCTGTCCTCCTGTGCAGCGACGGAGAGGCGCTGATCGGCGCATGGCTGGAGGGACAGGCGCACTTCGCCGCCACGGTTTCTGCCGCCGCTGCAGAAAAAGAGGACCTACCCATTTTCGATATGACCCGCCGCTGGCTGGATCGCTATTTTGTCGGAGCGCAGCCCACCCCACAAGAACTGCCCCTTCATCCGCACGGCAGCCCCTTCCGGCAACGCGTCTGGCAGATTCTTTGCCAGATTCCCTACGGAGAAACGCTTACCTACGGTGAAATCGCCCGGCAGCTCTCCCGCAACGGACGTCCCGCCGCAGCGCAGGCCGTAGGCGGAGCCGTGGGGCACAACCCCATCTCTATCATCATCCCCTGTCACCGCGTGGTCGGTGCCCACGGCAAGCTCACCGGCTACGCCGGCGGTCTTGCCAAAAAGCAATGGCTCCTATCCCACGAAGGGGTAGATCTGCGCCGTTTTTCCACACCGCTTGAACAGTAAGTGGTAAAGGAAAATCCGAGAACCCTTGTAAAGCCAATGGTTCCCGGATTTTTTACAGCACAGGCAATCACTGCGGATCACAACTCCACAACATCTGCCAAAGAGGTTGCATCAAGACTTTGCGTAAGTCTCGTATCCAGCCTTGACTTCCTCATCAGGGCCATGGGTTAGGAGCGACACAACGATTACCACCAGGCAGTTGCAAAAGAAGGCAGGCAGCAGCTCATAGATTCCCAGAATGCCACCCATGGGACGGATCAGGAATTTCCACACGAACACCATGACACCACCGGTTACCAAGCCAGCCAGAATTCCCTGGCGGTTGCTGCCCTTCCAGAAGAGGGAGAACAAAATGGCAGGACCAAAGGTAGCACCAAAGCCAGCCCAAGCGAAGGACACAATGGCAAACACGCTGCTCTCCGGGTCGGCGGCCAGAAACACAGCAATCACTGCAATGGCAATGACGGTGAGGCGGGCAATCCGCATGGTCTGCTTCTGGGTTAGCTTAATACCAAAGACATCCTGCAGCAGGTTCTCAGAGAAGGCAGAGGAAGCCGCCAGCAGCTGAGAGTCTGCCGTGGACATGGTGGCCGCCAAAATACCGGCCAAAATCAGACCCGCCACGATTGCCGGTACAATGCCGAACTTGGACAGCAATCCCGCAATTTGGACAATCACGGTTTCAGAAGCACTGCCCTCCAGCATGGGAATACCACCGGTCTTGGAAACAGAATAGCCGATCATACCGATGCACACAGATACGATCATGGAAATAACCACCCAAATCGAGGCAATCCGCCGGGACAGGGTCAGCTCCTTCTCGTCCCGAATGGCCATGAAGCGTACCAGAATATGGGGCATACCGAAATAACCCAAACCCCAAGCTGCCAACGAGACAATGTTCATCAAATCGTAGGGCTTTGCCGCACCCGCAACGGGATCATAGCTCTGGGTAAAGCTCAGGTAGCCGGGCAGCGCCTTGGCATTTTCAACCACGGCATCCAGACCACCCGCCTGATGGATACCAAAAGCGGTAATGACCACCAGCGCTACCGTCATAATGATGGACTGGATCAAGTCCATGGTGGCCACGGCAGAGAAGCCGCCCACGGAGGTATAGCTGATGATCACGATGGCGCCGATCACCACAGCCATTGTGTAATCCCAGCCAAAGAAGCTATTGAACAGCTTACCGATGGCGGCAAGGCCGGAGGCCACATAGGGCACAAAGAACACCAGAATAATCAGGGATGCAATGCACATGATCACCGGTTTCTTTTCCCCATAGCGCTTGGAAATAAACGAAGGGATAGTGATGGCATCCAACTGAACACTGTAGCGGCGAATCCGTTTGGCCACCAGCAGGAAGTTCAGGTAGGTGCCCAGCACCAGACCGAACGCCGTCCAGCTGGCATCTGCCACGCCGCTGAGATAGGCCACACCGGGCAGGCCCATCAGCAGCCAGGAACTCATGTCGCTGGCCTCGGCACTCATGGCGGTCACCAGAGGGCCCATGCCGCGTCCGCCCAGATAAAATCCCTCCGAGCTCTTTTTACTTTTCCGCCCGATCATAACGCCCGTGCAGATCACGAAGCACAGGTACACTACGATGACGGCGGCAATACAAATCTGCGCACTTGTCATATTTTTCTCCTTTTCGGCAGATCGCACTGCCGTCAATCATACAATATTTTTCCAGGGTAAAAACGCTCGGAACAAGAGAAAAGCCGCCGATTTCTCGGCGGCTTTAGGCTCTTATCATCAGCCAGTCCAAACCGGCCTCCTCATTTTGACGATCGGTTCCGGAACGTGTCCGTTCCGACACGGGATGCAAAGTGCCGACTGTATGTGGTACTCCATGCAGCGGAGCAATACCCTGCACCTTCAGGAGGTGTGCACCAAACGATACAATCTACTCTTTGCTGAGGAAGCCATCGTACAGCCCTGTGTTTGGAAAAGATGTGCCGAAAGCACAACCCAGTGCCGCAGCCGATGCTCTTATGCCGAAATTACTTTCTGACGCCGTTGTCCCAGGGCTGCATTGCGCCGCCTTCCTCAGCGGGACGGACAGTACGTGCAAAGATATTCAGGCAGCCCTTCTGCTCCTTCAGAGGAGGCTGAACCCACTTTTCACGACGACGTGCCAGCTCCTCATCGGAGACAGCCAGATCCACTACGCCCTTGATGGTATCCACAGTGATCAGATCGCCATCCTCCACCAGAGCGATGGGACCGCCGTCATAAGCCTCGGGAGAGATATGACCGACAATAGCGCCGTGGCTGAAGCCGGAGAAACGGGCATCGGTCACCAGACCAACGCTCTTGTGCAGGTTGTGAGCAACCAGAGCATCGTTGGAGAGCATCAGCTCCTTCATGCCGGGAGCGCCCTTGCAGCCCTCGTAGCGGATGACCAGAACGTCACCGGGAACGATATCGCCGCGCTCGATGGCCTCGTAAGCCTTGGTGTCGTTGTCGAAGCACTTGGCCTTGCCGCTGAAGGTCTCCATACCAGCGGGAACACCGGTGGGACGAATGATAGCACCAGCGGGAGACAGGTTTCCGCGCAGGATCTGCAGACCGGGCAGGTCGTACAGAGGGTTGTCCAGGCTGCGCAGGACATCGCTGCTCTCCACATGGATGTTCTTGATCAGCTCGCCCCAAGTGGAGCCGGTCATGGTGGGAACATCCTTGTTGATCTTGCTCTCCAGCATCTTCATGACAGCCAGAGTACCACCCACATTGTACAGATCATTAATGGTATAGGGACCGCTGGGGATAACACCCACGATGCAGCGGATTTCCTTTGCATAACGCTCGAAGTCGTCCATGGTGATGTCCAGACCCAGCTCATAGCTCATAGCCAGAATATGCAGCAGAGCGTTGGTGGAGCCAGCCACAGCCATGTCGAACATGATGGCGTTCTCCAGAGTCTGGCGAGTGATCAGCTGGGAGGGCTTGCGCTGCTCCTTGACCATCTTGACGATGTACTCACCGGCCTCACGAGCCTTGCGGATCTTCATGCTGTCCATAGCGGGGATGGATGCGGTACCGGGCAGAACCAGGTTCATGATCTCGCCCAGCATCTGCATGGTGTTTGCAGTACCCATGGAGGGGCAAGCGCCGCAGGTGGGGCAGACGCACTCTTCCAGAGCGTTGAGCTCCTCATCGCTGCCGCCCTGGAAACGGGCTACGTCCACGTCAGCCTCAACGACCTTCTTACCGCGGAAGTTACCGTCACCCATGGTGCCGCCGGTAACGACCATAGCGGGAATGTCCAGACGTGCAGCAGCCTGATAGCAACCAGCGATGATGTTATCGCAGGAAGCGATCATAGCCAGACCGTCGAACTGCTGGACGCGGCTGACGCCTTCCACGGACATGCAGACGATGTCGCGCATGACCTGCTCGTACTTCATTTCCTCAACACCGTTGGGGATATTGCCGCAGGTAGCGGGGATACCGAACTCAACAGGGATACCACCGGCAGCCCAGATACCTTCCTTGACAGCCTGTGCAATCTGACGCAGATGTGCGGTTCCGGGAGAACCCTCCAGGAAGGAGTTAGGCACGCCGATATGGGGCTTGGAACGAATATCTTTATCGCTGAAACCGGCAGCTTTCATCATCACGCGGC
The DNA here is from genome assembly GCA_020025345.1 of Oscillospiraceae bacterium. Taxonomy (GTDB): domain Bacteria; phylum Bacillota; class Clostridia; order Oscillospirales; family Oscillospiraceae; genus Vescimonas. The sequence continues at coordinate 16,244 of JAHHSH010000004.1, forward strand.
GGTGAGCAGCCTTGGGGCTGTTCCAAAATTCGGGACCATAATGGCTCATAACAATTTCTCCTTTATTATAATATAGTATTCGTAGTTAATAAACGTAATCAGAATCGAGGATCAGATCTTCGTGATCAACTTTTTGGGCAACTACATCCATAAACTTCTCGGGCTCGATGCTCTCGAAGGACACAGAGATGTCCGATGCCTTCCAATTACCGGCCTCCATGAGGCTGGTACGGAGGATTTCGGCCATATTTCTTTTTTGCTCTTCACTGCGGCCCGGATACAACATGACAGAAATATGAGGCATAGCTTACTCCCAATGTGTACCAACGCCAGCAGCAGCAGCCTTCTCATAGATGGCCTTGGCAGTCATCAGATCCTGCGTACCGATACCAACGGTCTCGAAGACGATAATCTCATCATCGCTCTCACGGCCAACCACGTTGCCCAGCAGGACATCGCCCAGCTCACCGGTAAAGTCATCCTCGGTGATGATACCTTCATTCAGAGGCTTGATGATATCGCCGGACTCTGCCAGAACAGCGGAGCGGGAATCGAAATAGATCTTGGATGCACGGGGCAGGATGGCGGGATCCATCTCCTGCATATGGGGCTGATAGGTGCCCACGCAGCTGATGGTGCAGCCGGGCTTTACCACGGCAGCATTGAACACGGGGGTCAGGGAGGGCGTCATGGTCACCAGAACGTCTGCGTCCTTCACTGCGTCGTCGCAGGTAGGAGCAGCCACCAGCTTAGCGCCGTAGGAAGCCAGTTCCTTGCTCATGCGCTCCACAAAGGCGTTCAGGCGCTCAGCGGAGACGTCATAGATCCGGACTTCCTTCAGCGGACGAGCGCACAGCATAGCTTCCAGCTGGGTAGCAGCCTGTCCGCCGGTACCGATCAGTGCGCCGATGGAAGCATCCTTGCGAGCCAGCACAGAAAATGCAGCGCCGGAAGCAGCGCCGGTACGCAGCTGGGTAACATAGGTGCCATCCAGAACAGCAGAGACAAGACCGGTTGTACCGTCGATCAGCACCACCTGTGCCGGGGAGGTAGGCAGGCCCTTCTTCAGGTTGTCAGAAAAGATGTTGACGATCTTCAGAGAAGCGCAGTCCATATCTTCCACATAGGCGGGCATGAACAGGAATGTACCGTTACGCTTGGGGGCCTGAATGTTGGTGCGCAGGGGGACCTCGCTCTTACCCTGAGAGTAGAGCATGAACGCCTGCTTCACAGCCTCGATGGACTCGGGCATAGAGAACACCTGATGAATATCTTCACGATTGAGCAAAATCATTTGTATGTACCTTTCCTTCTTTGTTTGTGCTAAATTTTATGTAAGAGTTTCTTTGAAGAATCAGTTCTTTGCAGCCTCGGCAGCAGGTGCATCCTTGGACAGAGCCTGCTTGAAGGTGGTGATGCTGGCGATAAAGACAACCACGACAACGATCCAGACCAGCAGATCCTTGTTCATGTTCTTGACGAAGAAAGCAGCCACGGCAACGCCGAGTACGCCGGTCACCATGATGATTAGGGACATCAGACGCTCATACTTGCCCTCACGCACAAAGGTGATGGAGGACATGGGCATTACGGCAGCGCAGGCACCCATCATGATGGGGAAGGAAACCAGGGGATCCATACCGCAGAAGTAGACAATGGCCATGCAGGGAGCATAGAAGCCAACACCCACAGACTGACCGATACCGCAGAAGAACAGGCCGATGGAAGCCAGAACAAGAGTCATACCGCGCAGGCCCAGAGCATCATTGCCCTGACCCAGAATATCCAGCATACCGGACTGACGCAGAGCCATCAGAATGGAGGTGAGCATCAGAGCACAGGCAATGATCATCTGCACCTTCTTGATGGGCAGGCGGGAAACCATGCGAGCACCCACAACGCCGCCGATGATAGCCGCAATGATCAGAGTGATCAGGGTCAGGGAATCCATCTTCACGATCAGCAGGAAGATGAAGCCCTCGAACATGACGGGGATGGTGTTGGCAACGTTCAGAGTACCGGGCAGATACGTGTCGTCACGCACCAGATGGAAAATCTTATAGATGATGGTCTGGGGGCCGAAGGAACCAATACCAATGGTATCACCGAAGTTGGTCACGAAGCCCTGAATTGCATTGACAGTGTTCTTGAGGGCACCGTCGCTGTGCATCTCTGCACGATGCTTCCAAACATCGCCCAGGAAAACGACGAGATACGCCAGCATGAGGGCACCTAAGCCGATTTGAAGAACTAAACGCATTTTTTTCTCTCCTTTTGTGCAGATCTGTTTGTCTGCACTGTTTTGTTATAATAAGTAGTTTTTTCAGCCTCTCTCCAAAGGCCTGCACCTTGAGAACCGATTCTCCCGCTAAGGAGCCCTCCGTCTCAAATTGTGCTGTAAAATTACTGCTGACCGCTTTCCCGCACACTCCCACTTCTGCCGGGAAAGCACCATGGATGGCCGTGGTCTTTTTCAGGGCATATCCCATAACCCTGACGCGACAAGAAATCCATTTTGCTTTCAGATGTTGCAGTCTAAACAACCTTCACGCCGCCGCCATGTGGTGTGGTGGATGCATCCGGCAAAAAGGTTGTTAAATTTCTGTCATTGTCTGCATCATACTCCTTTGTTTCCTAATATGCAAGTGATTTTTTCATATATAAAATATATTCGGCCTTTTTACCAAGTTTCTCCCCTATTTTTTGTGCTTATAGGAAAAACGCATACAGCCGCATGGCAATATTTTTCATCATATGATATATTACTATCCAGTTGTAAAAGGAAGCAGTAATCGTCTTACCCATCATACAGGTCGCAAATACTATGTTTTTTCTCTAAAAATCATAGAGTTACGGGGTTCTTTTAGTTAAAAGCCAAGGCATCTCAAAATTTCATCGGTGCAAAATTTTCATATACGAAAATTTTTTGCTTTTTGACGCAAATTTTTCCAATTTTGACACCAATGAACCGTTCCCTTCTTTGCGGCATTGTGCTATACTTTAGCTATGTAAATTCAGTAAGGCAGCCAAACTATTTAGCTGCCCACACTGATCAAAGACCGCTAAGACCCCTTTTTCCAATTTTGCAACTATACCCTTGCATTTAAAATATAGGAGAATAAGGAAAACATGAAAGATTCAAAATATATTGGTATTTCTGTAAATAAGCTGCGGAAAGATGCCGGCATGACCCTCAAAGAGCTCAGCGAAAAAACCGGCCTCTCGCAAGGTTTTCTATCTAAATTTGAACGAGGACAGACGACGATCGCCGTGGACAGCCTTTTACAAATCACGGCTGCACTGGGCACCTCTATTGACCAGCTGCTGGCCCAAAAAGGAGCGGATGAGTCCTCTCAGACCGTAAATATCATCCACCGAAGCTACGAAAATTCTGTACTCTATATGGAGAACAGCTTTATTAACTATCAGATTACAAGCGGTTTTGTCGGCATGGACGTCTTTCCCAAATTGACCGTGCTGCTGCCGACCCCGGCCCCCCAGCAGAACCCTTTGTTTTCCCACACCGGCCAAGAGTTCATCTATGTTCTGGAAGGTGTGCTGACGCTGCAAATCGAATCCCACACCTACGAATTGTATCCTGGAGATACGGCTCATTTTGAGTCTAACACGAAACACAACTGGTGGAACAACACTAATCGGAACACCACCATTCTTACCATCCACACGCCCAACGTATTTGCTAACGGTGAGGCCATCGACCCCGCACTGAAAAATAAAAACGGTGATTTCTTTGTGGATTGATTCCATCCCCTTGACAGAAGTGCCCCCTCTGTCAGGGGGATTTTTCGGCGCAGTTTTCCACAGCGTCTCCCCCGTTCTCCTGTCTCTGTACAGAGCTTTTCTTTTCCTTTCGGTACTAAATCCCCCGTTTTCAACTTTTGGAACGTTCTGTACATTCCATCATATTCCGCATTTTTCGGCTAAAAATCCGCTATTTTTTATTGATAACAGTGCATTTTATGTTCTTTTGTGCAAAGTTCATAAGTTCCACCCGCAAATTTCAGCGCATTGTTCTTATGAACTTTTTCAGTTATGCGAGATTTTCCTCACTCCCTATGCTATACTTAAATTGGAACAAACCGGAACCTCTCCGGCATAAGAGGAACAAATAAGGAGGAAACTTATTTATGGCAATCAAGGTAGGAATTAATGGTTTCGGCCGCATCGGCCGTATCGCTCTGCGCATCCTTGAGGAACGCGGCAGCAGCACTTATCAGGTCTGTGGCATCAACCTGCGCAACGCCGATCTGGACTATATGGTCTATCAAGTGAAATACGACAGCGTGTTCAAGACTTTCCACGGCACGGTGGAACACGATGACCGTCACCTCATCATCAACGGCAAGAAGATCCGTGTCTACAGCGAGAGCGATGCTGCCCTCATCCCCTGGCATGACTGCGGCGCCGAGTACATCATCGAGTCCACCGGCGCTTTCAATACCACGGAAAAGGGCTCTTTGCACCTGCTCAACGGTGCCAAGAAGGTCATCCTCTCCGCTCCGGCAAAGGACGACTGCACCCCCACCTTTGTTATGGGTGTTAACCACAAGAACTACACCCCCGACATGAACGTGGTCTCTAACGCCTCCTGCACCACCAACTGCCTTGCTCCCATGACCAAGGTCATCAACGACACCTTCGGCATCGAGCAGGCCCTCATGTCTACCATCCACGCAGCCACTGCCAAGCAGAAGGCCGTGGACGCCCGTGCAGGCCGCGACTGGCGCACGGGCCGCAGTGTGCTGGGCAACATCATCCCCTCCACCACCGGCGCCGCCAAGGCTGTTGGTCTGGTCATCCCGGAGCTGAAGGGCAAAATGACCGGCATGAGCTTCCGCGTTCCCACCAACGACGTCTCCGTGGTGGACTTGACCGCGCGTCTGAAGCACCCCGCCAGCTATCACGATGTGTGCGTAGCCATGGAGAACGCCGCCCGCAACAGCATGAAGGGCATCATCTCCTGCACCACCGATCAAGTTGTCTCCTCCGACCTTACCGGTTTTTCCGAGACCTGCATCTTCGATGAGACCGCCGGCATCATGCTGGACAACAACTTCGTCAAGCTGATTGCATGGTACGACAACGAATGGGGTTACACCAACAAGATCATGGATCTCATCGCCTATATGTACAGCATTGATCATCAGGAGTAATTTTCCCCCCAATCATACATAAAAAAAGACACCCTACAAGGGTGTCTTTTTTTATGGTCACTGGCTCCGTACAAGCAAAGACCATCATACAAATCATTAGGCAGCACTGGGGCGGGTAACATTTTTGATCCAACGATACGAGTTGGTGTACCAGAAAATCACTGGGCACTTCAACAACTGTTCGCTCTTCAAACAGAAAAACACCGCTGCAGCAGGCAAATGCAGCACAAATGCCGCAACCAGCGCCGCAGGAATAATGATAAGCCACATAAAGATAAAGTTGTTTTTCATGGAGAACTCCGGAGATCCTCCGGCGCGGATGATGCCTACATCGGCAGCCATCTGGTAGCACGTTCCTACGGAAGTAATGGCCATCACGGCGATGAACCGAGTAGTCACGGTGCGTGTCTCCGCTGTCAGGGCAGGGTAGAAGCTCAGAATCAGATCCGTAGAAAGGAAGATTGCCGTACCGGTAAGGATTCCCAGCCCCAAAAAGACAAGCTGAAAGGTAAACGTCTGCTTATGCAGGAGCTCCATATCCCCTTTTCCCACCGTTTTACCGGTGAGGATCGCCGCAGCACTGGCAGCACCGTAGCCCACCACCGAGATGATCTGGAAGGTCAGCACGGCGATAGAGTTGGCGGCAATCGCCGCCGCAGAGTCCTGCAAATGGCCGATAATGGCTGTCTGAATGATCTGTGCCACGCCCCAAGTGGCCTGTGTCACCAACAAAGGCAGTGAAACGTGCACATAGTCCTTTACATAGGAGGTGTCGATGTGCACCAGATTTTTCACGCTCAGGTGCAGACGCTTTTCCTTATACTTTATATAGTAGGCGACAATCACCAGTTCCACCGTGCGTGAAACCAGCGTAGCGATGGCCGCACCCTCAATGCCCAGTTCCGGACACCCGAAGTTACCATAGATCAAGCAGTAGTTCAGCACCACATTGATGCACAGGGTGGAAAAGGACAGAATATACCCAATCTTTACAATCCCCACTGAGCGCAGGGATGCCGTCAGGGTATTGGTGGCGGTGAAAATAAGATAGGTAAAGCAGACAATACGTAAGTATTTGGCCGCCTCCGCTGTGATGGCCGGGTCATTGCTGATCCATCCCAGCAGCGTCTCCGGCATAAGGAATGCCACAGCAAACATAACAAAGGCGATCCCCAGGCCGAAGCGCAAACCGACCCCGATGATATGGCGAATGGGCTTGAACTCGTTTTTTCCCCAGTACTGCGCCCCCAGCACCACCACGCCTTCGCTGACGCCCACCACCAGCATCTGCAGCAGAAACTGGAACTGATTGCATAGAGCGATGCCGCTCATGGCGTTCTGCGAATAACGACCAATCATCATATTATCCGCCAGATTCACCGAATATGTCAGGAGATTTTGCAGCGCCAAACTCATGGTCAGCGCAAAGAATGTGCGATAAAATTTTGAATCACGAATGAGCTTTTGCATCAAATCGCCCCTTTTGCCTCCAGCGTTATCAGTTCAATCCCACACTCCTCAAAGCGTGCACGATAAGGCAGCGGACAGCTGTCCGTGATGATATAGTTCACATCCGTCAGAGGAGCTGCCGAATACATGGACAGACGATCAAACTTACCGGAGTCAGCCATCAGATACCACTCATTGGCAATGGAGGGCAGATACTTATAAATATAGGTACTGATAATAGAGTTGACAGTGAGCCCCTTCTCCAAATCAATACCGGAGATGCTGGTGAAGGCCTTATTCACCCGGATGTTCTGGGTAAAGTTCATCGGATCCTCCGGGCTGGCAAACAGGGTCTTACCGTCGGTAGAGGTCACTTCGCCGCCGATCAAGTAGATCCGTGCCCCGGAGCTAAGCAGGTCATCCAGCGCCGTAATATTATTAGTAACCACAGACAAATTGGAAAACTTGTGCAGCAGCTTTGCCAGAATGCAGCAGGTTCGTCCGGAACCGAGAAAAATCACGTCGCCGTCGTGGATTTGGTCGCAGGCCGCCTCCGCCAGACGATAGAGCACCGGATTATCAAAGCAAATCGCCGGGGTCTGGGCCGTGGTAGCATGATCTTCTGCCAGAACACCGCCACCGTAGACACGCTTTAGGACACCCTCCTGCTCCAGTTTTGCCAGATCTTTGCGGATCGATACAGCGCTGACCTTATAATACTCAGAAAGGCCATTGACAGACACTTCTTTTCTGGCGTAAAGAAGATTTCTGATTTCATCAAGTCTTTTCATCTTCGTAAGCCCCTTTCGTTTTATTATCTATCTTTGCGCGTTTCACGCTTTCGTTTCTAATTTCATATTAAGCGAAATAAGTGAAATAGTCAACAGAAGAAACGAAAATATCTCATTTTGCATCGTTTTATTTTCAAAACCCAACACTAACCGAAATAACCGTAATAAACCAAAAGTCAATTTTTCTGCACATTCCTTTTAACTAATGGCATTTTGCACACTTTCCCCCGTCAAAATATGTCGTAAATGTCGAATTCGACAAATGTAATAAAGTGAAACTTGAAAACCCGAAATATGCAGTGGTAGTATGGTAGTACAAAGAAACGAAAGTGAAACATAAATGAAATACAAAGGAAGGACGAAAATGGACAAAACTTTGGAAATTGTAACAGCAGGACGCGCGGGAATTGATTTTAACACGACCGTTCTGAATGCTACGTTCGCAGACACGCCTTCTTTCGAAAAGTCTATCGGTGGTTCTCCGGCCAACATCATTCAAGGTGCCGCGAGACTCGGTCTGAAAAGTGGATTTATCGGTAAAGTCTCCGGCGACGGCATGGGTGAGTACATCTTAAATGAATTCACCAAGCAGGGCATTGATTGCTCCGGCCTCGTCATCGACCACACCGGTGCCAAAAACTGCCTGGCCATCACCGAGATTGTCAGCGCTGCCGACAGCGGCACCTACTGTTCGGAGGATAAAACTTCCTTCCACCACGGCACCTATCTCTACCGTGAGCACACAGCCGATATGCTGATCACGCCCGAGGAGATCAACGAAGAGGTCATTGCCAAAGCACAGTACGTGCTCCTCTCCGGCACTGCTTTTTCTGCGGAGCCTTCCCGCAGCGCTATGTTCCAGATCATGGAATTCGCCAAGAAGCACGACACCAAGATTGTCCTCGACATCGACTACCGTCCCTTCGGCTGGAAAGATCTGAACGAGGCTTCCGAGTGCTATCAGAAGATCTGCAGCATGACCCATATTATTATTGGTAACCGCGAGGAGTTCGACGTGGTGGAGCACAACACCATGCCCGGCAACAAAGATAACGCACTGTCTGCCAAGGCTTTCCTGGAAAAGGGCGCCGAAATGGTGATCGTCAAGGACGGTGGCAACGGCTCCGACACCTATCTGGCTGACGGCCGTGTGGTCAGTTGTGGTGTGATCCCCACCAAGATCGTCAAGACCTTTGGTTCCGGCGACTCCTATGCCGCAGGCTTTATGTACGGCCTGCTCAGAAAGAACGATATCCTCTACGCCATGCAGTTAGGCTCTGCCTGCGCCTCTTTGGTTCTGACTAAGATCGACTGCGCACCGGCCATGCCCGACTTCGCGACTGCTGAGGAACACAGAAGTAAACACCAGCAGGAGATGATGCGATGAAGTGGGAAAAAGATTATGTAAAAGAAGCCTCCGGTGTGTGCCGCATTATTGCCGGATTTAACATCTTCGGTCACGAGGATGCCGGTGCCGTGATTCGAGCCGCTGAACGAGCCAACGTTCCGGTTCTCCTCATGGTCAATCGCGACGCCAGACGTGATCTGGCCATTGAACACTGGGGAGCGCTTCTCAGTTCTATGGCGGAAACCGCCAGCGTTCCTGTGGGCGCACATCTGGATCACTGCAGCGACCCGGAGAACGTCCGCCGCGCTATCAACAGCGGCTTCACCTCCGTTATGTTTGACGGTTCCAAGATGCCTTTCGAGGATAACCTCCGCATCACCAAGATGCTCTCCGAGGAGGCACACGCCAAGGGCGTTCTGATTGAAGGCGAGCTGGGCAATGTGCCCTACAGTGATATGGGTTCTCTGGAGGTCAAGCTGACCGACCCGGAGGAGGCCCGCATCATGCAGGAGCAAACCGAGTTAGACTGGCTAGCCGTTTCCGTGGGCAACATCCACCGTCTGGTGGGCCGCAAGGTTCCCATCCAGTTTGATGTGCTGCATAAGATACAGGAAAAATGCTCTCTTCCTTTGGTGATCCACGGCTCCTCCGGCATCTACGATGCGGATATGCAGAAGCTGAAGGATGAGAAAATCGGCAAGATGAATCTGGGCACTTCCCTCCGCAAGATCTTCGGTGACACGATGCGCGCTGAAATGGCCGCCCACCCCGAGGAATTTGACCGGCAGAAGCTCATGAAGCAATCCGTGAAGAACGTGGAAGAAGCTGCCTACAATATTTTGATGAGTTTAATTTAAGTGTGACAGAGAAAGGAGTACTACTTATGAATGAGAATAGATTACATCAAGAAGGGGATTTCGCCCTTGGCTATAATGCCATCACTGATCTGAACGGCAAGCATCAGGAGATGATGATGGACTTCGGCATCCTCAAGATGAACGAAGGCATGGTCTTTGAAGATGACCGCCCCAATCTGGAGCGTGTGTACCTGCTGATCTACGGTAAGATCGAGGTTGAGTACGACGGTCAGAAGGTCGTCGCCGAGAGAGATTCCTACCTCAACGAGAATATCTGGTGCATCAACGTACCCAAGAACGTGAAGCTGACCGTCAAGGGTCTGGCCGAGGACAGTGAGATTGCTGTCATGCGTACTGAGAACGACCGGGAGTTCACCCCCGTTGTCCGTTGCGGCGACATGATCACCAACGAAGTGCGCGGCAAGGGCTTCATGAACGAGGCCGGTACCCGCATCGTGCGCACCGCACAGGATGTTCGCCTGTCCCCCGAATCCAACATGATGTTCGGCGAGGACGTCCACTATCCCGGCAAGTGGTCCGGCTTCCCCTCCCACTCCCACAACCAGCCCGAGATCTACTTCTACAAGTTCTATCCCAAGAACGGTTTCGGTCTGCTGCGTCTGGGCGACGATGCCGTGCTGCTGGAGCACAACGACACCGTGAAAATCATTCCGGATCTGGTACACCCTCAGGTGACCGCCCCCGGCTACGCTATGTACTACATCTGGGTCATCCGTCATCTGGACGGCAACCCCTACATCAAGCCCAACTTCGAGCCCCAGCATCTGTGGGTCGAGCAGCCCGGCGCTAAGTATTGGCCCGAGATCTAACCATTAGGAGGAAAATCAAAATGAGAGAAACGATCCGCTTGACAATGGCACAGGCTCTGGTCAAGTTCCTGACAAAGCAGTATATTTCCGTGGACGGTGAGAAGTCCAAGTTTGTACACGGTGTGGCCGGCATCTTCGGTCACGGCAACGTGGTAGGTATCGGTCAGGCACTGGAGCAGTACAAGGACGAGATCCGCTACATCGCCGGTAAGAACGAGCAGGAGATTGCACACGCCTGCACCGCTTTTGCAAAGCAGAACCGCAGACGGGCCATCATTCCCTGCACCGCTTCCATCGGCCCCGGCTCCCTGAACCTGGTAACTGCCGCCGGTACGGCTACCGTGAACCGCATTCCTCTGCTGCTGTTCCCCGGCGACATCTACGCTGACCGTCAGCCCGACCCCGTTCTGCAGCAGATGGAAAACGAGGCTGACTACACCGTTTCCGTCAACGATGCGCTCAAGCCCGTCTGTCGCTACTGGGATCGCGTGCTGCGTCCCGAGCAGATCATGACTGCTATGCTCAACGCTATGCGCACCCTGACTGATCCCGCTAAGACCGGCGCTGTTGCTATCTGCCTGCCGCAGGACGTACAGGGCGAGGCTTACGACTATCCCGTTGACTTCTTCAAGGAGAGAGTTTGGTATGTGGATCGCACCCCCGCCTGCGAGGATGCCATTGAGCGTGCCGCCGCACTGGTCAAGTCCGCTAAGAAGCCTGTGATTCTCTCCGGTGGCGGTGTGCGCTACAGCGATGCCGGTAAGGCTCTCTACGAGCTGAGCTCCCAGTACGGTATTCCCGTCTGCGAGACGCAGGCCGGCAAGGGCGAGATCGACAGCAGCTACGAGATGTATCTGGGCTGCGCCGGTATCTGCGGCACCCTGGCTGCCAACCTTGTCACCAAGGACGCAGATCTGGTGATCGCCGTGGGCACCAAGCTCAACGACTTTGTGACCAACTCCAAGTGGGGCTTTAGTGAGGACGCCAAGATGATCGGCATCAACACCTCCCGCATGGATGCTATGAAGCTGGACGGCGAGTGCGTTGTCGCTGATGCCCGTGCCGGTATGGAAGCTCTGACCAAGGCTCTGACCGGTTACAAGGCAGAGTGGGGCACCCAGATTGCCGAGGCAAGACAGCTGTGGGAGGACGAGCGTGCCAAGCTGGCACAGATCGAGCTGCCCAATGGCTTCAGCCAGACTCGTGCTCTGATGGATCTGGACAATCTGCTGACCGCCGAGGAGAACATCGTTGCCGCTTCCGGTTCCCTGCCCTCCGACTTGGAGCGCGTATGGACTGCCAAGCGTCCCGGCCAGTACCATCTGGAGTACGGCTTCTCCTGCATGGCTTACGAGATTTCCGGTGCTCTGGGCGTAAAGCTGGCAGAGCCCGAGCGTGAAGTCTACGCCTTCATCGGCGACGGCGGCTTCATGATGGGTCACTCCGATCTGGTCACCAGCCTTCAGGAGCGCAAGAAGATCAATGTTCTGCTGTTCAAGAACAGCGGCCACCAGTGCATCCACAACCTGCAGCGTTCTCAGGGTTCTGATACCTTCGGCACGGAGTTCCGTTTCCGCGAGGAGAGCACTCACGAGCTGACCGGTGAGTATCTGCCCATCGACTTCTGCAAGCTGGCAGAGGGCTATGGCGCCAAGGCTTACCGTGCCACCAACTCCGCTGAGCTGAAGGCTGCTATTGAGGAGGCCCGCAAGCAGACAGTTTCCACTCTGATTGAGATCGACGTTCTACCCGGCACCATGACCGGCGGTTACGCCAACTTCTGGAGAGTCGGTACTGCTGAGGTTTCTGAGAAGCCCGCCATTCAGGAGGCTTACAATAAGCTGAACGAGGTCGTGAAGGACCTGCGCAAGTATTAATTTGTTCACAAAACCACCAAAGTTTTATTTCTAAATTTCACATTTAAAGAAGGAGAAACAAGTTATGAAAGTCGAATTTGGTTGCGCTCCTATCAACTGGAGCAACGATGACCTGCACTCCCTGGGTGGCGAGCTGACCTATCAGCAGTGCCTGAGCGAGATGGCTCTGGCTGGCTATAAGGGCAGCGAAGGTGGCTGGAAGTATCCCGAGGATCATGCAACTCTGAAGAAGGCTCTGGATCTGCGCGGTCTGGTAATTTGCAATATGTGGTTCTCCACTTTCTTCACTACCTTTGAGAACGAAAAGACCTATGAGGCTTTTGACAAGCACATGGAGCGCACCTACGCTCTGGGCGCCCGTGTTGTTGGCTGCGGCGAGTGCGGCGTGACCGTGCACGGTCAGGAGGACACTCCTCTGTTCTCCAAGGCTCCTGTCCTGACTGATGCTCAGATGAAGAATCTGGCTGAGGGTCTGAACGAGCTGGGTCGTCGTGCCAAGGCTAAGGGCATGAAGCTGTGCTTCCATCCCCATGTCGGCACCGGCATCCAGACCATGGAAGAGATCGACACTCTGATGGAGCTGACCGATCCCAATCTGGTATACCTGCTGTTCGATACCGGTCACTCCACCACCGGCGGCAACGATGCTGTTGCAATCATCAAGAAGTACATCAACCGCGTAGGCCACATCCACGTCAAGGATGTTCGCCGCAGCGTGTTCGAAGAGGTCAAGTCCGGCGATCACAGCTTCCTGTGGGGCGTCAAGAACGGTATGTTCACCGTGCCCGGTGATGGCGACTGTGTGGATTGGGACGGCGTGTTCGACGTCATCAAGAACAGCGATTACGAGGGTTGGATCGTTGTTGAGGCTGAGCAGGATCCCGCCAAGGCCGATCCTCTGGAGTATGCCCAGAAGGCTCGCGCTTTCATGAGAGAGAAGCTGGGCTGCTAACGGTAGTCTAAGACACATCAATACTTATAAATATTAAATTATAGGGGGATATGAGATATGTTTAACGAAGAACTGCATCTTGATAAGCCTTTGAACTGGGGTATGGTCGGCGGTGGCCGTGGCAGCCAGATCGGCTTTATCCATCGTAACTCCGCTCTGCGCAGCCGTCTGTTCAATCTGGTGGCAGCTGCTTTCGACATCGATCCTGAGCGCGGTCGTGAGTTCGGCGAGAACTGGGGCGTTGCCGGTGATCGCTGCTACCCCGACTACAAGACCATGTTTGAAGAGGAAGCTAAGCGTCCCGACGGCATTCAGGCCGTGACCATTGCCACCCCCAACTTCCTGCACTATGAGATCTGCAAGGCTGCTCTGAACGCAGGTCTGCACGTGGTATGTGAAAAGCCCCTGTGCTTCACTGCTGCTGAGGCTGACGAGCTGGTGGCTCTGGCCAAGGAAAAGAACCGCATCGTGGGTGTGACCTACGGCTACACCGGCGCTCCCATGATCCATCAGGCTCGTGAGATGATCGCTCACGGTGAACTGGGTGAGATCCGCGTCATCAATATGCAGTTTGCTCACGGCTACCACAACGTGGCTGTGGAGGAGCACGATGAGGGTACTAAGTGGCGTGTCAACCCCAAGACGTCCGGTCCTTCCTACGTTCTGGGCGACGTCGGCACCCACGCTCTGTATCTGGCTGAGTGCATGATCCCCGATCTGAAGATTGACAGCCTGATGTGCTCTCGTCAGAGCTTCGTTAAGAGCCGCGCTCCGCTGGAGGATAACGCCATCGTGCTGCTGAACTTCTCCAACGGCGCTGTTGGTAACCTGTGGGCCAGCGGTATCAACACCGGTTCCACTCACCAGCAGAAGATCCGTGTGGTCGGCTCCAAGGCCAGCCTGGAGTGGTGGGACGAGCATCCCAACCAGCTGATCTTCTCTCCCATGAACGCTCCTGTTCAGGTTCTGGATCGTGGTCAGGGCTACCTGTACAACGACGATGAGCTGGTCAACAACAACCGCATGGGCGGCGGCCACGCCGAGGGTCTGTTTGAGGCTTGGGTAACCCTGTATACCCGCTTCGGTCTGGCTATGGATAAGGTCAATCACGGCGAAAATGCCGCTGAGCTGATGGAGAACTACTGGTTCCCCAACATCGTTGATGGTGCTAAGGGTGTCCACTTCGTCGAGAACTGCGTAGAGTCTGCTGATAACGGCAGCGTCTGGGTTCAGTACAAGTAAGACATAACACAACGAAGGGGGGTCGGCCGATGAGGTACGACCCCCTCGGTTTAGAAAATAATTGGAGAACGATAAGATGGAAAATGTAAAAAACGCTACAAGCGTTAATAATGAAAGTGCCGAAAGCCGCGGCATGATTAAAGTTCCCCTCATTACCAAAATCGCCTATGGCAGTGGCGATGTAGCCTGTAACTTGAGTATCGGTGTCGTTACCACGCTTCTGACCTTGTTCTATACCGACTATGCCGGCATTTCCATAAAGATCGTCGGTATGGTGATGCTCATCTCCCGCATTTTTGACGGTATTTCTGACCTCATCATGGGCTTTATTGTGTCCCACACCAAATCTAAATGGGGCCAGTCCCGACCTTGGATCCTCTGGTCCTCGATCCCCTTTAGCCTATCCATTGTGCTACTCTTTACGGTGCCTCATACCAGCAGCGCAACCGCACAATTTATCTATCTATTTGTCACCTATAACTTCTGTACCACGATCTGCTATACCGCACTGAACCTGCCCTATGGCTCCCTCTCCGCCATGATGACGAGAGACTCCAAGGAGCGTGACATGGTCTCCGTGTTCCGTATGGCTATGTCCCCCTTCGGTCGTATCCTCATCGGCGTGTGCACCATGCCCATGGTAAAGGCCTTCGGTGACGATCAGAGAGCTTTCGTGATCACTGCCGCTATCTGGTCTGTTATCGCTCTGGCTCTGCTGCTGTTCTGCTTCATCAAGTGCGAAGAGAAGGTTGTTATCCCCGCTCGTGAAAAGCAAGACAAGAAAAAGGCCAAGGGTTCCGGTATGGCTACCCTGAAGGCTCTGGTCACCAACCAGTACTTCTGGTCTCTGACCGCCCTGTGGATGCTGAAGAACTGCTCTGACACGGTTGTCGGTACCCTGCTGCCTTACTACTGCAAGTACATCATGCATAACGACACTTGGGTTTACAGCGTTCTGTACTTCTCCGAAATGATTGCCTGCGTGATCGTCGTTATGATCTGCCCCCTCTTCATGCGTAAGTACGGCAAGAGAAACTGTGTGCTCTTCGGTGCTGTCGCTGCGATCGTGGGTCAGGTATTCTTCATCATCAACCCCTATAGCTTCACTATGGCTCTGATCACCAGCATCATCCGAGGTATCGGTACCGGTCCTCTGTGCGCCTGCATGTTTGGTATGCTGGGTGACGTGGTTGAGTTCGGCCAGTGGAAGACTCACCTGCGTCAGGAGAGCTACATCTTCGCTGCCGGTTCCGTGGGCAGCAAGATTGCTCCCGGTCTGGTCACCGCTCTGATCACCAGCATGCTGAGTGCCAGCGGCTACATCGCTTCCGTCACCGGCGGCGTGCAGCAGCCTCAGGAAGCTCTGGACACCATCATCACCCTGTTGAAGTTCGGTCCTGTGGTCGTTTGGGGCATCGTTCTGGTTATTACTATCCTCTATCAGCTGGATAAGAAGTACGACAAAATCATGGCTGATCTGGCTGTCCGCGAAGCAAACGGTGAAATGTAAGTTGCCATTTAATTTACCAATATCTCCTTTCACTACCATATTGCTTTGAGCAAGGGACAAAGCTGTAGCCCATGGCATACGGGTTACAGCTTTGTCCCTTCTCACCCGACATTAAAAATCTTTCTACTAAAGGAGTTTACACACCATGCCAATGAACATTTGCGGCGCTCCCTGCAGCTGGGGCATCGAGGATATCCACAACCCCTATCTGCCGGATTGGCGGACTGTGCTTTCGCAAGCAAGCCAAGCCGGTTATCGTGCCATTGAATTAGGGCCCTACGGCTATCTGCCTTTTGATGCAGATGTGGTTGCCGAGGAACTAAATAAAAACGGATTGGCCATCGTAGCCGGCACCATCTTTCAGGATTTGGTTCACATCGAAAATCTGGGCAATGTGCTCAAGGCGGTGGACGATATCTGCCGCGTGATTACCGACCCAAAGCTGCCTAAGCTCCCCCAATACGAGGGGCAGAAATTCCCGACCCCCTACATGACAGTTATGGATTTCGGCAATCTGGATCGTGACTACGCCGCCGGTCATTCCGATGCCGCCCACCGCATGAGCGAGGAGGAGTGGAGCGCTTTCATCAAGAATGTGCGAACCGTGTGTGAGCGAGCAAACCAGTGGGGCGTTCGTCCCGTCATCCATCCCCACGCCGGCAGCTATATTGAGTTTGCTGATGATATTGAGCGGATTGTGCGGGATATTCCTTACGAGGTAGCCGGCCTCTGCCTTGACACCGGACACCTGTACTATTCCGGCATGAATCCGGTAGAAATGCTGAAAAAGTACGCAGACCGTCTGGACTATGTTCACTTCAAAGATGTGAATCAGGCCGTTTATGAGCAGGTTCTCTCTAAGCATATTCGTTTCTTCGACGGCTGCGGCGAGGGCACCATGTGCCCCGTGGGAACCGGCGCATTGGACTATCCGGCAATCAAGCAAGCTCTGGAGGACATCGGCTACAGCGGCTATATCACCATCGAACAGGAGCGGGATCCCCGCAATCAGGAAACCACTCTGCGGGATGTGAAAGCCAGCGTTGACTATCTGAAGTCCGTGGGGTATCAAATCTAATAGAAAACAGCGCCCGTTGTCACTTCTTGCGACAGCGGGTGCTGTTTTCTTCCCTCCGCAATCGACACATTTCCGCTTGTCTGTGCGGTATACTTACAGCAAACCGTAAGAGGAGGCGGTGCCCATGAAGGAGTTCCGCACGATGCTGATTACTTTACTGATACTGCTCTGGTGCATCTTTCCGGCGCAGGCAGAGGAACCGGAAGGCGTATCTTCTCCGGTCTGCGATAGTGAGCCCTGTGAACTGACGATCTACGCCTATACGCTGGACGGGAGCCGCCGTGTCCCGCTGCCGGGTGCATCCTTTACGCTGCGCGGCAGTGACGATACTGTACTGGCACATATGACCACCGGTGAAACAGGAATCGTCACCCTCTCCCCTCTTCCGATGGGCACTTACCGTTTGGAGCAGACCGACGCACCCGTGGGCTACCGCACGCTGTCCCAACCGTTGGAGCTGCAGCTTTTGGCGGGCGGCACAGTGCTTCTGGACAACACCGTCATCCCGGCAGTCCGCATCCTCCACCGCCGTATGCCTTGGAGCTCCATCCTGTGGCTGATGCTGCCGGCGAGTCTGCTGCCGGCCATGGTGCGTCTTGCGCTGCTGTACCAACAGCAAAGCTCCCATACTTTTATAAATTTTTCGAGTTTGGTGCATTTGTCACAGTCTTTTTCTTCCATTGGGCGTATACTTAATATCAGAAAAGAAAATTCTACGTCAGATGGCGTAATCTGAACAACAAATAACAACAATCAATAGGAGGAACTACTATGGAGCAGAAGTTTTATATTTGTGAGCATTGCGGCAACATGATCGCTATGGTCAAGTCCAGCGGTGTGCCTGTCATGTGCTGCGGCCAGCCCATGAAGGAGCTGATTCCCGGCACCGTGGACGCTGCCGTTGAGAAGCACATCCCCGTCTATGAGGTAAAGGACAACAAGGTCTTCGTCACCGTCGGCAGTGTGGAGCATCCCATGCTCCCCGAGCACTATATCGAGTGGATCTCCCTGCAGACCGAGCAGGGCAACCAGCGCAAGGTGCTGCAGCCCGGCCAGCCTCCCAAGGCATGTTTCTCCCTGTGCGAGGGGGACAAGGTGCAGGCCGTATACGCCTACTGTAACCTCCACGGTCTGTGGAAGGCCTAATTGATCTTCAACACGCTCTCCTCCGACTGCTGCGGCAGTCGGAGGAGCTTTTTTAAGACGCACTGTCCAATGTGATGATGTTACAGAAGCACCCACAGGTATGTGCTATGATAGCGTCAATGAGCAACAAGAAAGAAGGGTTTTATTTTGAAGATTTCTTTAAATCCCGACCAGGAAGTCGTGAAAATGATCCGTGACGGTCTGGAGCAGACCGGCGGCTACTGTCCCTGCCGCACAGAGCGCACCGAGGAAAACCGCTGTATGTGCCAGGAGTTCCGGGATCAGATCAAAGACCCCGACTACGAGGGTTTCTGCCACTGTCTTTTGTACTATAAGTCTAAATAAACACCACTGATAAGGAGGATTTACACATGTCTGAAATCAAGATCACCCGTGATAATTTCCAGCAGGAGGTCCTGCAGAGCGATATTCCCGTACTGGTGGACTTCTGGGCCACATGGTGCGGCCCCTGCCGTATGCTGGCACCTGCCATTGAAGAGCTGTCCCGTGAATATGAAGGCCGCGCCAAGATCTGCAAGCTGAACGTCGACGAGGAGCCGCAGCTGGCTGCCCAGTTCGGCATCGTCAGCATCCCCACCGTGAAGGTATTCCGGAACGGCACTGTCTCCGGCTCTCTGGTGGGCCTGCGTCCCAAGGCCGAGCTGGAAGCTCTGCTCCGCTGAATAGAACGACTGCCCGACAGATTTCTGTCGGACAGTTTTCTATGGTTTATTTACAGATTCGACACAAATTTTTCCACTTTTCCTGTTATAATTAATCTGTTTACAGGTGTGCTTTTCACCTCTGAAGCTGCGTGAAGGATTCACTCCATCGCGGCTTTTTTCTATATTGGCACGAGAGGAGCGGGCTCTATGCACCCGTTGATAAAATCCATTCTGTTCATGGCGCTGCTGGGACTCGCCTCCCAACTGGTGGGCTATCTGCTGCCCCGCCGCATTTTCCACGGCGACCGGCCGCCTTTCTCCCCCTTCGGGTGGGAAAAGAACGGCAAGATCTATGAGCGCCTCCACATCCGGCGCTGGAAGGATCATGTGCCGGACATGAGCCGCATTATGAAGAACATGGTCAAAAAGAAGCTGCCTGCCGGCAGCAGCAGTAGCCATATGAGCCTTTTGGTGCAGGAAACCTGCGTGGCCGAGCTGATCCACTTCCTGCTCATCGTAGCCGGACTGTGGCTTTTGCACATCTGGCCCGGTATCGGCGGCTGGATCGTCTATCTGGTTTACGCCCTGCTGGGAAATCTGCCTTTTATTATCATTCAACGCTATAACCGTCCCCGTCTGGTTCGCTTGGCGGAGAAAACCAGGAAGAGAGAAGGCTCCCTATGAAAATCGCCATTCTATCCTGCAATACAGGCGGCGGCCACAACACGGCGGCAGCCGCTGTATCAGAGGTATTGCAGCAGCGCGGCCACAGCTGCTACGTCTGCAACGCGCTGGAATTTATGCCCAAGACAGCCGCACAAGTCATCAGTAAGGGCCACAACTTCGTCTATCGCCATACCCCGAAGCTCTTCGGCATCGGCTATCGGTTCGAGGAGAAGTATCAGCCCTCCCTCTTTACGGACCAGTCCATCAAGGCGGCGCTCCCCCTCTATGAAGAGCTGCAGCGGCAAAAGGTCGACGCCGTGCTGTGCGTCCATCTCTTCCCCGCCACGATGATGACGGAGCTGCGCCGCAACCACGGTGTTACGCTGCCCACATGGTTCGTATCCACCGATTTCACCTGCTATCCCGGCGTCAGCGATCTGGATGTGGACGGCATTTGTATGCCGCACGAGGAGCTGCGGCAGGACTTTGTCGCCGCCGGTGTCCCCGATCATCTGCTCCATGCCACCGGCATCCCGGTACGGCAGGTCTTTTCTCAGCCCATGTCCCGTGAAGAAGCACGCCGGCAGTTGGGCATTGAGGGAAAGAACCGTGTTCTGGTGCTGGCCTGCGGCAGCATGGGCGCCGGTCCGGTGCGGGAAGTAGCGCACACCATCGTCGGACGCCTCCGCAAAGACGATCTTCTTGTAACGGTCTGCGGCAACAATGAACGGCTCAAGCAGCAGATGGATGCCGACTTCTGGTACAATGCAGAACAGGTTCGTGTCGTGGGCTTCACCAAGCAGATGGATCTCTATATGCACGCCGCCGATCTTCTCATCACCAAGGCAGGCGGACTGACTACCTCCGAAGCACTGGCCGCCCAAGTGCCCATCCTCTATCTGGATGCTGTGCCGGGCTGCGAGACCTATAATCTGGATTTTATGGTCAGCCACGGCTGCGCCTTGCTGAGCCATGACGAAAACGACATTGCCCCCGTGCTGACGGGCATCCTCACCGGCGCCATTGATCCCCAAACTATGGTGCAGCGCCGCACCTCTTTTCCTGTCCACAGCGCCGAAATCGTCTGCGACCTCCTCTGCAAAGAGTGACCAAAGCGTGACTTTCTGCCCTCTGCCCCAAAAAGCAGAGGGCATTTTTTGTTTTTAGCATAATTTTTAGACAATCCTCTTCAATTGTTCATATAAATGTAACACATATCTGATATGATAAAAATATAACGAAGGCATGAGGAGGAGCTTCCCCCATGATGAGCAAAAAAAATGAAATTGTAAACCTGCAGCATATGACTCTGCCCAAGAACGCCACACCGGAGCAGAAGGAATTGCTGACCGGTATGGTGCGTGTCAATCACCTATACCGCAGTGCTCTAAAGGTTGCAGTGACTCAGCTGGAGATTCTGGATGAGGAGTTTTCCACCATGTATGACCACTCCCCCATCCATCACATCGAATACCGACTCAAAACACTGGACAGCATTACCGAAAAGCTGCATCGCCGCGGCCATGAGGTTACCATCGACAATATCTATACCTACATTCAGGACGTGGCCGGTGTCCGCGTGATCTGCAACTATCTGGACGACATCTACTATTTACGCCGTCTTCTGACCCGCACCGAATGTTTTACCATCACACGGGAGTCAGACTACATCAAAAACCCCAAGGAATCCGGTTATCGCAGCCTCCACCTTATTTTAGATGTTCCCATCGTGATTTCCGAGGGGACACTGCATCTGCCGGTGGAGGTGCAGTTGCGTACCATTGCCATGGATATGTGGGCCAGTTTGGAGCATGAACTGCGCTATAAGTCCAACCGCAACTTCTCCGAGGAGGATGCCAAGCGGCTGCAGCTGTGCTCCGAAGCCATCTGCGAGGTAGATCGTGAGATGCAGAATATCTATCTGGGTGAAACCCCGGAGTACAACGCTTGAATCTACATAAAAAAAGACCGTTTCCGTAGGGAAACGGTCTTTTTTTTGTTTATTGGTAGTCGTGGGCGTCCTGCAATACCATTTCCTTGACTTTCATCAAGCGAGTGGTATTGCCGCGCTCGTTCTCATCCAGCTTCATGGTGATGTAGCGGATGTTGCGCTGCATATCGGGGATGACCACATACTCCAGAGCATTGACGCGGCGGCGTGTCTTTTCAATGTCCTGCGCCAGCAGCTGCATGGTCTTTTCCACCTCTGCCAGCTCCAGCATATCCTGGAACACCTGGCCGAACGCCTCCAGCGCCACATCCAGCTCACCGCTGGTCTGGGCAAAGCCGTAGGGGTAGATCTCGGTAGGATCCTGGTTGCGGGTCTGATAGTGGTAGACAGGCACATTGACACTCATCACGTTGCGGTAAGTCACATCCAGCTCCACGCTCTGCTTGGGATACAGCAGCGCCTGCTCCAGCATCTCCGGGGACATGACGGCAGAGGCGGCCGTAAAGGCAACACCTGCGCGCTCCAGGCCCTCTTCCACGCGGCGGCGCAGCTCCCGGTTGCGGCGGACCACATCCATAAACTGCTTCATCAGCTCATCCCGCTTATCCTTCAGGAGCTTATGGCCGCGCATGGCGGTCTTCACACGGCCCTTGAGCCGTGTCAGCTCCATTCTGGTGGGATTGATGGTCTTATTTGCCATAGCGCACCTCAGTTATCTTTCTGAGGCAGATACTTGTCGATCATGTCGGACTTGATACGCTTCAGCTCGCCGCGGGGCAGCATCGTCAGCAGATCCCAGCCCAGATCCAGCGTCTCCTCAATGGTGCGGTTCTCATCGAAGCCCTGAGAGACATAGCGCTTCTCAAACTCATCGGCGAACTTGGCAAACTTCAGATCCACAGGGGTCAGTGCCGCCTCACCCAGAATGGTCATCAGCTCCTTGGCCTCCTTACCGGAAGCGTAAGCTGCGAACAACTGGTTCATGGTGGGAGCATGGTCCTCACGGGTCTTGCCGGCGCCGACGCCCTTATCCTTCAGACGGGACAGGCTGGGCAGCACGTCCACAGGGGGCATGATACCCTTGCGGTACAGATCGCGGGACAGGATAATCTGACCCTCAGTGATGTAGCCGGTCAGGTCGGGGATGGGGTGAGTCTTATCATCCTCAGGCATGGTGAGGATGGGGATCATGGTCACAGAACCCTTGCAGCCCAGCTTACGGCCTGCACGCTCATACATGGTGGCAAGGTCGGTATAGAGGTAGCCGGGATAGCCGCGGCGTCCGGGCACTTCCTTACGGGCAGCGGACACCTCACGGAGGGCCTCGGCGTAGTTGGTGATATCGGTGAGGATAACCAGAACGTGCATGTTCTTCTCAAAGGCCAGATACTCCGCGGCAGTCAGTGCCATACGGGGCGTAGCGATACGCTCAACGGCGGGGTCGTTGGCCAGGTTGGTGAACAGCACCGTACGGTCGATAGCGCCGGTACGGCGGAACTCCTGCACGAAGAACTCGGACTCTTCAAAGGTGATGCCGATAGCGGCAAACACCACGGCGAACTTGGAGCTGTCATCCAGCACCTTGGCCTGACGGGCGATCTGTGCTGCCAGCTGTGCATGGGGCAGACCGGAGCCGGAGAAAATCGGCAGCTTCTGACCACGAACCAGCGTATTCAAGCCATCAATAGAGGAGATACCGGTCTGAATAAACTCATCGGGATAGTCGCGGGCTGCCGGGTTCATGGGCAGACCGTTGATGTCCAGATACTTCTCAGCCAGCAGCTCCGGGCCGCCGTCGATGGGCTCGCCCATGCCGTTGAACACGCGGCCCAGCATATCCTCGGATACGCCCAGCTGCAGGGGATGGCCCAGGAAACGGATCTTGGAGTCCCGCAGGTTGATACCGGCGGAGCTTTCAAACAGCTGTACCACAGCCTTATCGCCGTTGACTTCCAGCACCTTGCAGCGGCGCACCGTGCCGTCATGCAGCTCGATCTCTGCCAGTTCGTCGTAGGTGACGCCCTCGACGTGATCCACCACCATCAGGGGACCGGACACTTCGCGGATGGTACGGTATTCCTTCATCATTCGTATTCACCCACCTTTTTGACAAGTTCTTCCACCTGCTGCTCCATAGCAGCGGCGATTTCGTCGTAGACGGCGCTGTAGGCATCCGCCTCGGCGTATTTAGCGCGGCCCAGTTCCTCACGGGCGGGCAGCTCAAAGAGCTTCTGGGTCTCCACACCCTTGGTCAGTGCCTCGCGGCACAGATCATCGTAGTGGAGGATCATGCCCAGCAGCTTCTCCTGCCGGTCAAAGCTGGAATAGGAGTCCACATCCATAAAGGCGTTCTGCTGCAGGAAGTCCTCACGCAGCATACGGGCCACCTCCAGCGTCAGCTGATCGCCGGGGCTCAGGGAGTCCTTACCAACCAGCTGCACGATCTCGTTCAGCTCGTTCTCCTCCTGCAGCATGTGCATGGCACGGCCGCGGTTCTTCATGAATTCCTCACCCAGATGCTCATCGTACCAAGGCTTCATGGAATCCAGATACAAAGAGTAGGAGTTCAGCCAGTTGATGGCGGGGAAGTGACGGCGATAAGCCAGAGAAGCATCCAGAGACCAGAACACCTTCACGATGCGCATGGTACCCTGTGCCACAGGCTCACTAAGGTCACCACCGGGAGGCGACACAGCGCCCACGGCGGTCAGTGTGCCGGTACGATCCTCCGTACCCATGCACTGCACCACGCCGGCACGCTCATAGAACTGTGCCAGACGGGAGGCCAGATAGGCGGGGTAGCCTTCTTCACCGGGCATCTCTTCCAGACGGCCGGACATCTCACGCAGAGCCTCGGCCCAGCGGGAGGTGGAGTCGGCGATAACGGCCACATCGTAGCCCATGTCGCGGAAGTACTCGGCGATGGTAATACCGGTATACACGGACGCCTCACGGGCGGCCACGGGCATATCGGAGGTATTGGCGATCAGCACGGTACGCTTCATCAGCGTCTCACCCGTGCGGGGGTCGGTCAGCTCGGGGAACTCACGCAGAACGTCGGTCATCTCGTTGCCGCGCTCGCCGCAGCCGATATAAACCACGATATCCACGTCAGACCACTTAGCCAGCTGGTGCTGCACCACCGTCTTGCCGGAGCCGAAGGGGCCGGGCACGGCGGCCGTACCGCCCTTGGCGATGGGGAACATGGTGTCGATGACACGCTGGCCGGACTGCAGAGGCACAACAGGGGGGAACTTGCGGCGATAGGGGCGGCCCACACGAACAGGCCACTTCTGCACCATCGTCAGCTCCTTCACCTCGCCCTTATCGGTGCGGATGCGGGCCATAGGCTCCTCGATGGTGTACTCGCCGGCCTCGGCCACCCACTCCACGGTACCCGTGATGCCATTAGGCACCATGATCTTGTGGAGCACAACGGCCGTCTCCGGCACGGTGCCCAGCACGTCGCCGCCAATAACCTTCTGACCCACGGAAGCTACAGGAGTGAACTCCCACTTCTTGTCGCGGGGCAGAGACGGCACCTGAATGCCGCGGGTGATATTGGCGCCCACCTGCTTGACGATCTCCTCCAGCGGACGCTGGATGCCGTCATAAATGTTCTCGATCAGACCGGGGCCCAGTTCCACGCTCAGAGGAGCGCCGGTGGTAACCACCTCGGCACCGGGGCCAAGGCCACTGGTCTCCTCATAGACCTGAATGGAGGCGCGGTCACCGGTCATATTCAGAATTTCTCCGATCAGATGCTGGGGGCCTACATGGACCACGTCGGCCATGTTGGCATCGGACATGCCATCGGCCACCACCAGCGGGCCGGATACTTTGATAACTTTACCCATGGTGTTCTTTTCCTTTCCTCAGATTTAGGAAATATCGGCGCCTACAGCTCGCTCCACCGCGTTCTGCAACCCCGCCTCGGCCAGCCCCAGAGAGCCGCCCTTGCCGGGAATGAGAATGATGGCGGGCATAAGCGCGTCCTTATAGCGGGCGATTTCACCCTGCAGGTTCTGGGCCAGCTGTTCCGTCAGATAGATGACGGCGTAGTCCTCGCCTGCCAAACGGTGCAGCGTGTGGCGGGCCGTGTCGGTATCCTCCACGAAGTGTACCTCCAAGCCCAGAGCCTTAAAGCCCAGCACGCTGTCTCTGTCGCCCATAACGGCGATCTTATACATAGGATTCACGCAACCTTTCCCGGATCGTCTGGGCGGGAAGTCCCGCCATACGGCCCGTCATAATGATGCGCACATTGGTCAGCTCCGCCTCACGGGCGGCCACATAGCCAATGACAACCTCCACACCGAAGGGGACACGGCGGGCCGTTCCGGCCTGAGCAAGCACCGCGTCATCACAGAGCTTTTCAAACTCCGTCAGGCTCGCGCCGCTCTTCACCGCATCCTCACCCGCAGCGGCTGCATTGCGCAGTACCGTGGCGCGGTAGGCATTTCCGGCATCGCCGTTGACAGCATCCCGGAGCACCGCATCGGGGCTCACCGTTCCGCCGGGGAACAAAAAGTCCTTCAAAAAGGCGGCGCTGCGTCCCATCCGCAGTGTGCGGATCACGCTGCGCAGGTTGGCTGCATCAATGGTCGTCTCCACATAGCGCATGAGATACGGGCAGTGGATCTCCTCTGCCAGCTGGTGCATCTCGGCGTAGAAAGCCCGATCCATCAGCGCATCGCTGCGCTGGGGATCGCCGGTCTCTGCCAGCACCCGCTCGCCCTCCCGGGCGGCCTCTGCCATAGCCGGGGGCAGGAAGTCCCAGCCGCCGGTCTCCTGATGCTTATTCACCAGATCCGCAGCGCTGACACGGCCTGCATCCACCAGCAGTGCCGAGACATCGCTGCCGCGGCTCTTGATGACGGCCTTAAGGTTGTGATAGTCGTATTTCAGCTTGAACACATCGATGATCTGTGCTTCGGGTGCGTAGCGATAGATCTCCTCGAAAAGAGCCTCCCGCCGCAGCAGCAGAGAATGATTCAGACCACTCTCGCTGTTGGGGTCGAAGTTCTCGTACCCCACCTCCGTGAGAAGGCGTACCGCCTCCTGCAGCGTCGGTGCCTCCAGCATCCGCTCCATCCGAGCGCGATCGAGAAGATTGCACTCCTTGCTGCGGATCTGGGCACTGAGGCACAGATAATCTGTGTCCTTCCGTTTCTTATTCAAAAGGGGGTCCCCCTTTCCGTCAGGAAAATAGGATAGCTGCCACGTCGGCGGCCATCGTCTGCCGCAGCAGCCGCAGCTGCGTGGCAAAGGCACAATTCAGCTCCACAGCGCCCTTCTTGAGCACCAGTCCACCATCCAGCTCCCGTGTCTCCTTGGACAACGTGAACTTGGCACCGGACTTCAGCTCGTTGGCACGGCGAACCACCGTCTCGCCCAACTCGGCGGCATCGGCGGCAGAGAGGATGACCTCCTCGTCACCGGCGCCGGAGGCAGCGGCGATCTTCGCCAGCACCTGAGCGTACTCGTCCCGAGGCAGCGCCTTCAGCTGCGCCTCGGCACGGGCAAAGGCCTCATCAATGCAGGCCTGCTTTGCAGCCAGCATGGCTTTGCCCTTGTCCATCTCGTCACCGCTCTGGCGGCGTTCCAGCAATGTCTGGGCCGCCTGCGCGCTGCGCTGTGCCTCATCGGCCGCAATCTTCTCCGCCTGTGCCTTATAGGAGGCAGTCACCTCCGCCGCTTTGGCATTGCCCTCAGCGCGGATGGACTCGATCTCCGCCGCGGCATCGGCGCGGATGCGGTCGGTAATTTTTTCAAGTCCCTTCATTGGATCACTCCCAATTACTTCAACACGTTCATCAGCAGCATGATGGTGGCGATCAGAGACAGAATGGCGTAGAACTCCACGATACCGCAGAAGATGATACCCTTGGTTGCTGCCTCGGGGTGCTTAGCCACGATGTTGACGGAAGAAGCAGCCACGCGGCCCTGATAGATAGCGGACAGCCAGCCGCCCAGAGCGATGGGCAGGCAGGATGCGAACACGGCCAGGCCCTGTGCCACAGTCAGCTGCATCAGACCGCCGCTGAACATGCCCATGTACATGGTAGCGAAGAACCATGCCACCAGACCATACAGACCCTGCGTACCGGGAAGCACCTGCAGAATCAGGCACTTGGTAGCGCTGTCGGGATTCTCACTGACCAGACCTGCAGCGGCCTCACCGACCATGCCGGTACCCTTTGCGCTGCCCACGCAGCACAGTGCCACTGCCAGTGCGGCGCCCAGAAGACCCAGGCCGGTGCCGCCGAAAGATTCAAAGAAAGCTGCCATATTATTTTTCCTCCTTAATAATTTCTACATACTTTGTATCGTTGAGACTGAGGGGTGTATATGCTTTGCCGCCCTCCTGATAGAAGCGTCCGAAGAACTCAAGGAACTGCAGACGCATATCGTGGACGTAGCAGCCAAGCAGGTTCAGCGCCAGGTTCAGCGCGTTACCGATAAGGGAGATAATCACAAAGCCGATGACACTGCCAAAGACGCTGCCCAGAGTATTGAACACCTGTGCCAGCACGGAACCGGCCAGCATCAGTGCCATCAGACGCACATAGGACAGGATATCACTGAAAAAGCCGGTCACGCCGTTATAGACCGTGGCAATGAAAGAACCAACCTTACCAATACCCTTGGACTGATAGGTGGAGCCATAGAGCAGCATCACGCCGCCGATGCACAGCACCACCGGCACGCCGCCGATGTTGCCCACCTTCAGGATCATCAGCACAAGGCCGGTCAGCAAGACCCACCATGTAACCTCATCCCAGATGGCATCCGCCACATGGCCGTCCTTCACCTTCTTCACCACGCTGATGGCCATACCGGTAAAGACCTGCACAACACCCAGCGCCAGCGAGCCCACCAGAATTGCCACCGTATCGTTCAGCGGCGTAAAGAGGGCGGGCATTTCGAAAGTGCTCTCGGGATTGATGAGTTTGAGAAGCTGGGGGATAAAGTCGCCGAAGAAGCCGCCGGTCATGGCTCCCACAACAAAGGTTGCCACGCCGCACCAGAGGATCAGCTCGGCGAAGTTGCGTCCCGCCTCGGCAGGCCGTGCCTTCTTCAGATACACCAGCGAGCCGATGATCATCAAAATGCCGTAGGCCATATCCGCCATCATCATGCCGAAAAACAGGATGAAGAAGGGAGCCATCAGCGGGTTGGGGTCAACACCGTTGTAGGCCGGCAGGGAGTACATCTCCGTAATACCGTTGAGAGAACGGGTAAAGCGGTTATTTTCCAGCTTTACCGGCACCTCGGGATACTCCTCCTCCGCAGGATCCCGCAGATCCCACGCACAGTCGAACTGTCCCAGTGTCTCCTCCAGCTTCGGTGCCTTCTTTGCCGGCACCCAGCCCTCCAGACAGAAGATGCAGCCGTCGCTCAAAAGCCGCTCCCGGCTCTCCTCACGGCGGATCTCCAACTCCATCCGGTCCACACACTGCTGCAGTTCCGGACGACGAGAGGCCATGGCCGCCAGCGCATCCTTCTCGCTTTGCAGTGCTTTTTCTGTTTCCTGCAGCGCCTCATCCAGACGCCGCACATTTTCCGCTACCGTACCGGTCATGCCGGTGAGCTGGCTGAGTGCAAAGCCGCGGCCACGCAGCAGCTCCAGCGTCTCATCCAGCACCGATGTATGGCACAGCAGTAATACACACTTCTGATCACTGCTCTCGCTGAGCAAATAGAGTTCCGCTTCGCCGATCTCATCTGCCAGCTGGCCGCACACGCTCTGCCAATCCGCCGCCGAGGGCAGCGTACCGAGCAGGATCTTTGTCGTGCGCGTGTGATCCAATTCCAGAGGGATATCCAGCTCCTGCCACGGCAGCAGCGTCATCCGCTCTGTCTGCAAACGCACTGTCTGAGCCTGCAGCTGACCGATCTGCGCCGTATGTGCATTGATCTCCTCCGCCGCAGCCAGTGCCTCTCGGAGACTCTCCTCCTTGAGGAAGTCACGACCGGACACCTGTGGACGAGGTTGCAGCATACCGCCCTTGGCCGGAGCCACCGCAGTCAGTGCCGCCATTGCATTTTGCACTTGGCGCAGCTGTGCCTGCCGATCCGCGAGCTGTGACTGCTCCCGCTTCAAAAACGCCAAGCTCTCATCGCTTTGCATTTCCTCGGCGACCTCGCTCAGATGAACACAGCCCAGATGTACCATTCGTTCCATCAAGGCATCCCGGTCACTGTCCAGCGCGATCATCTGCAGCCGTTTCATTTTTGCAATGGACATTTACCGATCAACCACCCTTCTGACGATTTCTTCTGCCGCACGGGCCATGCGGCTTTCGGCCGTTTGGCGCAGCGCCTGCTGCTCCTCCTGGGCGGCACGAAGCGTTGCCTCACGCCGCTGGGCGGCCTGCTGTTCCGTTTCCTGAAGGCGCGCCCCACTTTCACTACGGGCTTTACGGCGGGCCTCCTCCAGCAGTGCTTTGCCTGCTTTTTCGGCATCGGCCAGCTGCTGCTGCACCTGAGCTCGTGCCGCAGCTTTCTGCTGCTCTACCTCGCTCTCTACGTCTGTAACCTTTTTCACCGTATCCAGATACATCCTGTCACCGCCTTTCCGCTGATGATATAACTACAAGAGCATTTTACGTTTTATGGAACATTACCGCAAAATGCTATACCTACAGTATACTATCAAAAAGATCTATACACAATATAGCAAATGCAACAGTTCATAAATTTTTCATATTCAAACGTCGAAACAGCCCTGTTTGGGCCATATAATACCCTGTCTAAGCCGCAGATGCAAGCCCCTTTTGGGCAGCCCTTCACAAATGACCAAAAGGGAAAAAAGAAGTGCTCTCTCCCGCAGGAGAAAAGCACTTCTTTTTTACAGTAGATTCCAAATGATGCGCCCGTCAACCACCGATGGTACCAAAGGCGGCCACACCGATCTGGCTGAGCGCACCCATGATGCAGCCGGCCAGCAGCACACCACCCATGCAGGCCCATACACTCTTTTTGAAGTCCATCTTCAAAAGGCTGGCCGCCAGTGTGCCGGTCCACGCGCCGGTTCCCGGCAGGGGAATTCCCACAAACAGCATCAGCGCCCAATAGAGACCGCGCCCTGCCTTGGTCTGCAGCTTTTCACCGCCGTGCTGTCCCTTTTTCAGACAGAACTGGAAGAACTTTCCAATATAAGGCTTGTCGTGTCCCCACTCCAGAATACGGCGGGCAAAGAGATAGATAAACGGCACCGGCAGCATATTACCCACAATGGCGATCAGATAAGTGAGCCACAGCGGCAGCCCGAAGGCCATGCCATAGGGAATGGCGCCGCGCAGCTCAATGAGCGGAACCATAGAAACCAAAAATACGATCAAACAATGCTTTGCAAACATAGCAGCTCCTTAAAATAGACATTTTCTCTGTTATTATAAACGAGCCTCCACGCTTTGGCAAGTCTGCTCTTTTTTGAGAAATCAGTCCTTATTCAGTGAATACTTTTTAGCGTATCTGCGATAGCTCTCCGCAAAATCGTTACTGTCGCTGCGAACCATCCCCAGATAGTCGTGGAGATCCATTCGCTTATAGCGCATCTCCAATACACAGCCGGCGATGTTGGAACAGTGGTCGGCCACACGCTCCAGATTGGTGAGGATATCCGACCAAACGAAACCGGCCTCAATGGAGCACTCACCCCGCTGCAAACGAAGGATATGCCGGGAGCGCATCTGCTCTTTCAAAGTATCCACCACTTCCTCCAGCGGCTCCACCTGTGCCGCCGCCTCCATGTCGTCCTCCACAAAGGCCTTCATGGTCAGACTCATGATCTCGTTGATCGCGGCAGACAGATGATCCATCTCCCACTGAGCGCCCTCGGAGAGGGGCAGATCCTTATGGCGCATCTCGGTCGCCGACTCCAGCAGATTCACCGCATGGTCGGAAATTCTCTCAAAGTCGCCGATAATGTGCAGCAGTTCCGCGCACGTCAGATTATCCTGATCGTTTAGCGGCATGGCGGACAGCTTCACAAGATAGGTTCCCAAAATATCCTCGTAGTGATCCACATCACTCTCGCCGGCGCGGATGGACTCGGCGCGCTTCTTGTCATGGTCGTTCAGCTCCTGCATCGCATCGCGCAGTGCTTTAATGGAAATCTCAGCCATAGTGGTTGTCACCACGCGGCAGCGATCCATTGCCAGCGCAGGGGCCGCCATGAGACGCTCGTCCAGCTCCTCCGTGCGCTCCTTGGTGGCAGGCTCGGGGATGATCCGCATAGCCAGCTTCTCCAAAAGCCCCGTCATCGGCAGCAGCAACGCCGTGCAGAGGATGTTGAAGATGGAGTGAACCACAGCGATGCCCACCTGGTCAATGTTGCCCGCCAGGAAGGGCATATCCACCACGCCCTTGGCAATCTCAAAAATGATCAGCCACACGGTGGTGCCGATGATATTAAAGGACAGGTGCACCGTGGCCGCGCGGCGTGCGTTGCGGTTGGTGCCAAGAGAGGACAGCAGGGCCGTCACGCACGTACCGATATTTTGACCCATGATGATGGGCACAGCAGCCCCGTACGTCACCTGCCCAGTGGAGGCCAGCGCCTGCAAAATACCCACCGAAGCCGAGGAGGACTGAATGATCGCCGTCAGCAATGCACCGGCCAGCACGCCCAGAACAGGATTGGTGAAGAGCAGCAAAATCTCCCGGAAGGCCGGTACGTCCCGCAGCCCGGCCACAGCGCCGGACATGGTCTCCATACCGAACATCAGCACCGCAAAGCCCAGCAGGATCATACCGGTATCCTTCTTCTGGCTGGTCTTACCGGCCATCTGCAAGATAATACCAATGAGAGCCAGAATGGGCGTGAACGAAGTAGGCTTGAGCATCTCCAGCCAGAAGCTGCCGCCATCAATGCCGGTCAAGCTGATGAGCCAAGCCGTCACCGTGGTACCCACGTTGGCGCCCATGATGACGTTGATAGCCTGCGTCAGGGACATAAGGCCGGAGTTTACAAAGCCCACCACCATCACCGTGGTGGCTGAGGAGGACTGGATCACCGCCGTCACCGCAAGGCCGGTGAGGAAGCCCGTCATTTTTCCGGTCGTCAAGCGCCCCAGCAGGGTTTTCAATCCCTCACCGGCACGGCGCTCCAGCGCCGACCCCATCTGATTCATGCCGAAAAGGAAGATGCTCAATCCTCCGATCAGCGTCAATACATCGAAGAAATTCATACTAAGATTTAACTCCTTCCGTAAAACACAATTT
>JAHHSH010000040.1 GCA_020025345.1 Oscillospiraceae bacterium
CGCAAAGCAGGCGCAAAAATACCATTATTATCAACGTTTGTTTATATTGAGTTTATCCTAAGTTGTCATTTGGGTGTTATGATAGCATTATAGGAGGCGGTTTCCTTTGAAACGGTTCAATAAAAGAGATATTTTCACCATTCCCAATATCATGGGCTATATACGAATCCTGCTCATTCCCGTTTTCTGCTGGCTGTACATCAACGCCGAAACAGAGCGCGATTATCTGTGGGCCACCGGCGTTGTGCTCTTCTCCAGCTTTACCGATCTATTCGACGGAATGATCGCACGAAAGTTTCATCAAGTGACGGAACTGGGCAAGGTTCTGGACCCGGTGGCAGATAAGCTGACCCATGCGGCACTGGCTGTCTGTCTTGCCACACGCTATCCTCTCATGTGGGCTCTGCTGGCGCTGATGGCGATTAAGGAGGGCTACATGGCCTTTATGGGACTTCACTTTTTGAAGCAGGACAAAATGCTGGACGGTGCCATGTGGTTCGGCAAGGTCTGCACTGCCACTCTGTTTGCAGGTCTCTTCTGCCTCTTTTTCTTCTACAAGATGTCCACGCTGACCGCAAACATCCTCATTGTCGTGATGATGGTCATCATGGTTTTTACCCTTTGTATGTACATTCCGGTCTTTCGGAAGATGAAATAATACTATAATAATATAGGAGGCAGCTATGGAACGCCGCATAGAAATTGACAGAAAATATAAGAAAGTTTTGCCCATCGTGCAGGTCATTTATATCCTCACCGGTATCATCATCTCCCTTTGGGGCATCGTCCATCACAGCGCTTACGAGGGAATTCAAGGCGTCGCTACGCTGCTCATGATCCCCGGTCTTTATCTGGTGCGCCGTCTGTTCCACTGGGAAGGCGGCTGGCAGCTGGAAACCTACATCTACCTCTTCACCTATCTGGGCTGGTCGCTGGGTGGTGCTGCACAGTTCTACGGTCGCATCCCCTACTTTGACAAGGTGGTGCACTGCCTCTCCGGCGTGTTTGTGGCAATTCTTGCACTGTCCCTCTACCGTATGCTGGAGCGCGGCCACAGCCACGAGGGTGAAAATCCGGTCACAGCCTATTGCTTCGTCTTTTTCGCCTCCATGGCAGTGGCGGGTATGTTTGAGCTGTGCGAGTTTGTGCTCGCCCCCATTATGCACCGGGATCTGCAGCACGTTTTAGACTCCGGTGTCGGCGACACTATGGGCGATATGTTCGTGTGCCTGCTGGGCACAATCGTGGTCGTCGCACTAATGATCCGTTCCGCCCACGGCAGGCACGATCCCCTCACCGACGCCGCAGAGGCTTTTATAGCGCAAAACCCGGCGCAAGAAAAGATCGCTCGCAGCTAAAATGGATACATAAAAAAAGACGCATCCGACAGGATGCGCCTTTTTTATACCCTGTTGAGCCAGTTCTGCCATGCGCTGACCGTAACTTCGCCCAACACGCCATCGGCAGGAACACCGAGAAATTGCTGCAAAGCCGTGACGGTAGAAGGGCCAAATACGCCGTCCTCCTCCACCCCTATCAGATGTTGGATGGCTCGTACCGTATCACTGCCCACATCCGACACATGATCCACAAACTTCCAACCGCCCTCATGGATGCTGCTCCGCCGGATACATGCATCCAAATTTCCACTATACTGGTTGGAAAGTACACCATCCTGTGCCGCGAGCCCCAGTTTTTTCTGTGCCGCCAGCGTGGTATCATAGCCCCACACGCCATCCACTTCGATTTGAGGTCGATCCGGGTCACCACTGTAGATCGCTTCAGCCATGTCCGTCAGCTCTCCCAGATGCGCATACCAGCGCCCCGGGCAGCCGGTACTCACCACATCTTGATGCCCCACCAAGGGCAGCTTTCCATATGCATGCCACAGCATGGCAATCAGTTCCGCCACTGTCTCCCGGTCCTCTGCACTGCATCTGGGGTGACACTCAATGCCGATGGAATGAAGGTTTACCTCCCGATCCCCTGCATGCCACGCCGCGTCGTTCCAGTTGACAAGGCAGGCCACCTGCCCCGCTTCGACAACAAAGTGAGCAGAAACCTCCGAGGCGGGATCAAGCAGCCAGCTGATGGTCCCTCCAAAGGTACTCTTATCGCTGCCCCAGTGGTGGATGACAATTTCCTCCGGACGGTTCTGCCCCCTCGTCCCCATAGGATAACCGAAGTTTGGGGAATCATATTGCGTTATATATTGGTAGCTCATGCTATCACCCTTTTCGCTTTTTACTGATCTGCTTGCCGATCTGATTGAGGCTGATAGCCGCCAGACCACTGGCGATACCCACCGCCACCGCCGTCAGCAGATCG
Organism: Oscillospiraceae bacterium; assembly: GCA_020025345.1. Taxonomy (GTDB): domain Bacteria; phylum Bacillota; class Clostridia; order Oscillospirales; family Oscillospiraceae; genus Vescimonas. The sequence continues at coordinate 2,329 of JAHHSH010000040.1, forward strand.
TCGGCGGGGAACCCGGAATCGGGCAGCCACACAAAGGCTGCCATCCCCAGTATTCCGCCGCATACGCCGCAGATGACCGGGATCCAGCGGCTGGGGAGCACCGTGATCCGCAGCACCATGGCCAACAGATACACGATAACGGTAATGGCTGCCACACCGGCGACGCCAAAAATCTCCATGCCTTTTCCTCCTTTGCCTACTTCACACTATGCAGCAACGGCGCAGCAGGTGCCACCTGTGGGGATACAAAAAGGAGCTGTCCTTTGCAGGACAGCTCCCATCTCCCCGCAGCACGCGGTCACTTTAGATTTCTCTTTTTTGATAAAATGCAATGGACACGCGCCAAGAGACCACACACAGCACAATGGTTACGACGCACAGGATCGGCAGTACAAGCGCACTATGCAAAGCTGAAACCGCTTCGCCCTTAAATATGGTTACGCCAACCACACTTAAACCACAAAGCGCACCAACCATAATGTAGTAGACGACCCGGCCTTTTTCTGTTCCCAGCTTAAAGATCAGCGGCAGCGCCAGGGAGGTAACTAATCCCGATATAAAGAACAGCATCACCAGCAACATTCCCCACGCCTGCCACTGAAATGTTCCTGCGTGGATCATTCGGTACGCCTGTACTGCGCCGGTTAAGAGCAGTATGCTGCCCTGCAGAATCAGTCCGATCAAATATTTCACCGAAACCAACTGCGCTTTCGTATAAGGCAAAGTGCCGCAGAACTGTTCCCATTTACTGCGCTCATCGTAGGCAATCAATGTCACCGGAAGCAAATTGGCAAACAGGCACGGATACCCCAGAAAAAATATATTATTATCGCTAAAAAGAGAGACACCAAGAAATAAAACGGCCACCAACAAATAGGATCTGCAGTATTTATTGATCTGATAGAGATCTTTCAAGAGAAGTCCTTTCATATCAGTGTACCCCCTTTACCATGAATACGAATAGCTCTTCAATATTGATAGGACTGACCGTGAAATTGCCGGGCATCCTGCTGCGCAGCACCATGGCCTCTACCCCATACGGCGATACCTTTTTGCAGCGGATTGCCGCCGGGTCCAGTTCCTCCAGCTGTTCTTTGCTACAGTGAATCAAGCCGTACTCGGCCAGCAGCTGATCCTTTTCCTCGCACAGCAGCAGCTTGCCCTTGTGGATAAAAGCGATGTAGTCGCACAACTTTTCCAAGTCGCTGACAATATGGGAGGAAATTAAAATGGAGTGGTTTTCATCCCGGGTAAATTCGTGGAGCATCCCCACCACTTCATCCCGCACCACCGGGTCAAGGCCGCTGGTGGCCTCGTCCAACAACAGCAGCTTACTGTTGTGCGAAAGGGCAATCGCTATCCCCAGCTTCATTTTCATTCCCCGGGAAAAATCCTTGAACTGTTTCTCCTCCGGCAGGGATAATCTGCAGACTAAATCAGAAAACGTATCCTCTTCCCAATTCGTGAAGGTATGCTTCATGATTTTTCCAACCTGCTCTACTGTCAGGCATTCCGGAATCCCCACCTCATCCATCACCACGCCGATATCCTGCTTGGTGAGCTGTATATTGTCCTCATTATCCCGGCCGAGAATCGTAATGCTCCCGCCGTCCTTATGGATCATATCCAGAATCAGCTTGATGGTGGTGCTTTTTCCGGCGCCGTTTTCACCAACCAAGCCCATAATGCACCCGCTGGGCAGCACAAGAGATAAATGATCCAACTTGAAGTTTCCATAGGATTTCGTCAGATTTTTGATTTCAAGTGCATTCATTGTTTGCTTTCCTCCATTCCAAATTCCACCATAGAGAGAATCTCTTCCTTACTGAGATTGCACGAAACGGCAAGCTGCAGGATCTGGTCGATATGCTCCTCGATCTTCTTCAGATTTTCCTCCCGGATCAGCTCCACATTCTTCGGCGCTACATAGCACCCCTTGGCCTGTATCGTGTAGATAAAGCCGTCCTTTTCCAGCGCCTCATAGGCGCGTTTTGTTGTGATAAAACTAATTTGCAGATCCTTCGCCAGAGCGCGAATCGACGGCAGCATCTCATTTTCCTGCAACGTACCGTTAATGATCTGATCCTTGATCTGCGAATAAATCTGTGTGTAAATCGGTGATCCACTTTTATTGTCGATGAAAATATGCACACGCTCACCTTACCCTCAACTGTATATATGCATTATATACAGTTGATACAGTTCTGTCAACAGCTTTTTCGCAACAAAAAATACCGAAGACAGCTTTTGCACCGTCTTCGGTATTTTGCTTTTCGTCCCTCTTACTTTCTGGGATACCGTTCCATGCCCACCAGCAGACAGTCCTGGAGATAGGGGATCTTCTCCGCCTCCAGCCATGCCAGCAGTTCCGGGGAAGCCGCACCGGGCTGAATCACCACGCACTGATACTTCTTGGTGGTCTTTTGCAGCAGCTCTAAGCCACGGTCGGCACGGATGCACAGATCGATGATGTCGATCTCCTCCGGCACATCATTAAAGGAGGCCAGCTCCTTGCCAACGCCGTAGGCGGTATAGCCTTTCTCCAAAAGGCCTGTCTTGATCTTGGCGGCAAATTTCTCCGGATGAAGAGTATCGCCTGCCACGGCAAAGACCTGCCGGGTCATCACTTCTTGTAAGGTCATGGGAACGTCCTCCTTTAATTGTTTTCTTCAGTATAGCATCTCTGTGGCAAAGAACCGTGACCACATCACACTGCGGCGCTTAAAAGAGAAGTCCGTTGAGGATCTGCTCGCACAGCAGTAAACTGCCGGCAACCCCCATATGGGTCTTGGGGATCACATCCACATACCCGAAGGACGGCAGGCTGATCTCGATGCCGCCGAAGCGGTGATGCCGCAGCTTCAGCTTGGCCAGAATGTTGGCGTCCGCCAGCACGATTGACGCCTCCGTGTGCAAAATATCCTTTTCCAGTGCCGACGCCATATCATACTGCTTCAGCAGTGCACAGAGCTCCCGGTAGTCCTCCCGATTTTCCTCCGGGTCGTCCAAGAGAGAAATGCACTCCGCCGACATACCAAAATAGCGAATCAGAAATTGGGCATAGGCCAAACACTGGGCGCAGGTGCCGTGGACAGCAAACTCCACCCCCTTGGGAAGCCCTGTCAGACTGTTGAGCCGGGAGATGTGGATATAGGCATCCGCCCGCCCCCGGCGGCTCACCTCCAGCGCCGGTTCAGCATCACAGCCCAAATGGTCGCACAGCGTCTTGATCCACGATTCCGTGGCGCTAAAGCCAACCGGTACGCCCGGTGACACATAGGGCATTCCAAACGCTTCCTCCAGCAGCTTCGCAGCGTCCAGCCCGTACTCCGGATAGAGCACCACATTGAGATCCGTCTCCGGCAAGCGGCGAATCTCCTCCAATGTGCAGCGGCAGCAAAGGGCACAATTGACCTCGATACCGCACAGGCCCAGCAGACGCTGGAGCTCCTGCAGATCGCCCCGATAGTATTTGTGGAAGAGGGATAAGCCCAGCAGATTGACCCGCTTCTTCCCCGCCGTACGCCGGCGCTCCGTCGGTTCGGCAAAGTTCCGGATCAGCGCCCGGCATGCCTGCTCGTATCCTTGCCAGATGGTCTGGGAATACCCGGGGGATTCCACGATCACCACCGGCTTGTCCCCCATCTTCCGCCGGACGATCTGTTCCAGATTGTCGCCAATCAGCGCAGCGCCGGGGGAATTGACCACCGCCAGCAGGTCAAATTCCAGATTCTTCTGCAAAAAGTCCAGCAGCTCCTCCAGCTTGGCACGGCTGCCGTAGATGTAATCCCGCTGATCAAGGTAGGTACACGGCACCCGCGGCTGGCCGAAATACCACAGCAGCGGATAGTGCAGCGGGTCAAACTCCTGCTGCCGCAGCCCTTGATCGTCGGACACGGAGGAGTGATAAAATTTGCAGCCGGTGGGGCCGTTGAGCACCACCACCGTTCGTTCAATGCCCTCAAAGCCGAAGAGCAGTCCCGAGATACTATCGGGGGTAATACTTGTTAAATAGCTGTCGGTCATTTTCCCACTCTCCTCTCTCCTGTCCCATGCACAGGCGTTTCCAGCGCTCCACCATTAAAAGGCCCGAGAAAAAGCCGTTATCCGGGCACATGGGGATGGTATCTAGCAGACAGTGTACGCCATCCTCTGCCGACTGGTAATTGGTCAGCAAAATGTCCGGGGCATAGGCGGCGATATCACGGTTACGATTTTCGTTATCGTAGTTTTCCTCCACCGGGAGGGACGAGGCCCACGGAAGCGCGCTGCGGAACCCCTCATCTTGAGAAAAGTCCAGCACGCCTAGCTTTACGATCTCCAAGCCCACCGCCTTGGCTACTTCTAAAATCCAGTCCAGCTGGTGGTTGTAGGTAATGATCATCAGCTTTTTCCCCTGCAGGGCGGGACGAACCGCCGCAATCCGTCGCTGATACTCGGCGCTGTAGCGTCGGATAATGTCCTCCGCCGCCTCCCGGCGATGGAAAAAGTCACCCACGCCCCGCAGCCAACGGCATGTTTCGCCAAAGCCGGTGGGAAACTGCTCCTTATAGAAGCAGCAGCCGTATTTCTCCTCGAAAAACTTCTCCAAAATGACGCCGGTATAGTCCTTGTAGGCCAACAGGTTCAGCCCCGCACTGCAAAAATTCTTCAGCGCGTCGTAGGTCGTGTTGCAGAGGAAGCGGCAGTTGACTCGAATTCCCATCTCCCGAAGCAAGCCCGCCATCAGTTCAAAATTCTGCTGGGTATTGGTGGCCACCACCTTTTCAAAGACCACATTCACCGTGTCCGGCTGCCGGGGTACGGTGGGGTCCACGATCTGCTCGGCCAGCTGCAAATAGGCCGTCAGCATCCCCTGGAGATAGTCCCCGGTGAGGTTTCCGTCGGTTTTGACCGTCACCACCGGGCACTCCGGGGTGGACAGCTGCCGCACCCGGTCAATATCATCGCCGATGATCCCCGCCGGGCAGGTGCTGATGACGATGACTGCCCTTGGCCCGTCCTGCTGCGCCCGCTGCACTGTCTCCATCAGCTTCTCCATGCCGCCGAACACCATGTCCGACTCATCCATGTCCGTGGCCGTGATGTTGGGCAGAATCGGTACCGGCAGCAGCGAGCCGCGTTCAAAGAGACGGCGCCGCCCGGAGGAGGAGATGGATTGATAGGAGAGGTAGGCGCAGCTCTTGGGCCCGTGGGCGATGATGGCAGCATCTGTCAGATGGATACCGGTATTCATGGCCCCATTGAAAGCGCAGCCGTGGAGTGGCTCATCCCGCAGCACATTTTTGGATAGAACGCCGCCGCGGGCATCCTGTGTTTCCACCGGTTTTGCAGGCTGTTTCACTGCCTGTCGCACCGGCTCCGCGCTTCTCGTCTCTCCGTAAAAGACCAGCGATTCCAAGTCCTCATCCGTCAGAGGGCAGGCCGGGTACAGCTGCAATCCGCCCTCGATCCGCGCCGCTACATCGTTGAAAACGTCGGCAACGCCGCCCTGCCCTTCCAGCAGCTCCATGGCGGTGCAGCCCTGCCGTTCGGCGGCTGCAAAGACATCATCGCGGGGAATCTTGGCAAAAATCGGCAGTCCCACCGCCTTGGCAAAGGCCGCCACGCGGTTGTCCTCATTGCGCACATTGCGGCTGTTATAGAGGATACCCGCCACACGGCAGCGATCCTCGTCGTAGTTTTTGATGCCGCGCAGGATGTTGTTGGCCGCGTACAAAGACATATATTCCCCAGAGGTCACCAAAAAGATGGTGTCGGCGTACTCCCGGCGAATCGGGACGGCAAAGCCGCCGCAGACCACATCCCCCAGCACATCGTAGAGCACCAGATCGTACCGCTCCTTCACGCCGAAGCGCTCCAGCAGCTCAAAAGCGGTGATGATCCCGCGTCCGGCACAGCCCACACCCGGCTCCGGCCCACCGGCTTCAATGCAGCCGATCCCTCGATAGCCGGTAAAGAGCACATCCTGCAGCCGATAGTCCGCCGCGCCGGTGGTGCGGATATAGTCCAGCACCGTGTTGATACGCTGTCCGTGCATCAGCAGCCGGGTGGAATCGTGCTTGGGGTCACAGCCGATCTGCAAAACACGGGCACCGCGCAGTGCCAGAGCCGCCGACAAATTGGCACACAGGGTGGATTTCCCGATGCCGCCTTTTCCGTAAATTGCGATTTCTTTCAAATATATCCCCTCTTTTCCGCCAAATCCTTTTTTCTCATTATACACCGCCGCCCACCTCACTGCATAGGACTTCCTCCCCCGGCAGCAGCCCTCTCCCCCTTTGCAATCAGTCAAAATATTCTCCTATTTTTTGTACGCTATTCACAAAGTTTTGTTTTCTATACCAAATTCACCCTCTATATAGAGTGCAAAACTTGAAAAAATTGCCAAAATATGTTTTAATTGTAAAGATATTGTTAATGACGATAGGAGTGTACCCATGTTTATCGCTCTATTTCTATTATGGATTATTTTTAACGGCAGAATCACTTTGGAGATTCTGCTCATCGGCCTTGTGATCTCGGCAGCGCTGACCTTCTTTTGGAGCCGGGTTTTCGGCAAAGGACACCTTTCTCTTCTGCCCTCCCCCCGAAAGCTGTGGAAGAGCTTCACCTACGCTCTGGCGCTGATCAAGGAGATGATCCTTTGCAATCTCCAAGTCATGGGGCTGATTTTGCGCCGCGCCGAGGTACACCCCCGCCTTATCTACTTCCGCACCAAGCTGCAAAGTGACACGACGCGAACAATCCTGGCAAACTCCATCACCCTGACCCCCGGCACCATCACCGTTTCCGCAGAGGACAATCTCTTCTGTGTCCATGCACTGGATGCCTCTTTGGCGGAGAACCTTGAGGATGGCCCGCTGGCACACCGTCTGCACAACATGGAGGAGACATAAATGGAACAATTTCTGGATTTCTTCCTCATGGGCTGCTGTGCGGTACTGGGCATTACCATCATCTTCTGCATGATCCGGGCAATTCGCGGCCCACGCTTTGCAGACCGTGTGATGTCCATCAACAGCATCGGCACCATGATCATCGCCATGATGGCTATTTTGTCCGTTGCCTTAGATGCAGACTACCTTATTGATATCTCCATCGCCTACGCCCTTTTGAGCTTCATCGCCGTGGTGGTATTGACGCGGCTCATGATGCTGCGCCACAAAAATCAGCCCAAAGAGGACGAGGCAAAACAGTCGGAAACGGAGGCGCACAACACATGATCCGAACGATTATCGGTGCTATTTTGATCTTTTCCGGTGTGGTCACCATGGTGGTGGCCACTATCGGTATTTTCCGCTTTAAATATGTGCTCAACCGTATGCAGGCGGCGGCGCTGATAGACACGCTGGGGATTTTACTGCTGCTGACCGGACTGATCGTACTCTCCGGCTTCAGTGCTCTGTCCGCCAAAACGCTGCTGATCATCGGCTTTTTGTGGCTGGCAAGCCCTGTCACCAGCCACCTCATTGCGCGATCAGAGGTAATGACCAACCCCAACATCAAAGAGGAGTGCGAGGTGATCCACGATGAGCGAAACATTTGAGTTTATTCTGATCGTGGCACTGATCGTCTGCGCCGTGTCAGCGCTTCACGCCAAGCATCTGCTGTCGGCCGTGGTTATTTTCATGGCCTACGGTCTTGTGATGGCCGTGATCTGGGCGCTGTTGCAAAGCCCGGATCTGGCGCTCACCGAAGCCGCCGTGGGTGCCGGTGTCACCGGCATTTTACTGCTGCTCACACTTAAAAAGATACACGCACTGAAGGATAAGGATGAGTAAGTGACCATGAAGAAACAACACTGGAAAGCTTTTGTCGACTGGGTCAACGGCACCGCCCCGGAACGGGCTCCGGCAGCGATGCCGGAACTGCCGGCAAAGCGAGAAAAGTCCCCTCGCACAAAGCCAGATGAGGCGCGGCGCGTCCGCGTCTTTTCCCGCATTTATCGCATCACTTCCCTCGTGGTCTGTCTGAGTGTCGTCTGCGTGCTTTTGTATACCCTGTTCCATCTGCCGCTCTTCGGCGCGGAGGACAACCCCGCCGTCAACGAGGTTGTGGAGCGCTATGTAGAGCAGGGGCTGGCCGAAACCGGCGCGGTGAATATGGTCACGGGCATGATTCTGGATTACCGTGCCTTCGACACCTTCGGCGAGTCATCGGTACTATTTCTGGCCATATCCTGCGTGATGATGCTCCTTCTCAAGGATCAGAATAACACCACGGCCGCCGACACGCTGCAGCTGCAGCGCGAGCGGGAGACAGAGCGCGAGATCAGCGACCCCATCTTGAAAAAGGTGGTGTCCGTGGTGTTCCCCTGCATCCTGCTCTTCGGCATCTATGTGGTGCTCAACGGACACCTCTCCCCCGGCGGCGGCTTCTCCGGCGGCGCTGTCATGGGCGCAGGGCTCATCCTCTACAGCGCCGCCTACGGCATGGACGCGGTGAGCCGCTTCTTTACCCTCAAAACTTTCCGCACCCTCACCACCACCGCGCTGCTGTGCTACGCACTCAGCAAGGCCTATTCCTTTTTCACCGGCGCCAACGACCTGCCCTCCGGCATCCCGCTGGGCATCCCCGGTGCCATTCTCAGCAGCGGCCTTATTCTGGTACTGAACATCTGCGTGGGTTTGATCGTGGCCTGCACCATGTACGGCTTTTACATTCTGTTTACGAAGGGGGAATTTTAATGGAGCTCTTAGAAAAGATCATTTCGCTGCGCTTTGAGATTGCGGCATTCCTCCTCTTCGGCATTGGCTTTATGCACCTTCTGGTGGAAAAGAACCTCATTAAGAAGATCATCGCCTTCAATATTATGGACTCCTCCGTCTTCCTGTTTCTGGCCTCGCAGGGCTATATCCAGGGACGCACCGCCCCCATCGCCACCGACGGCGTCACCGATGCTGCGCTGTACATCAACCCTGTCCCCGCGGGTCTCGTGCTGACAGGTATCGTTGTCTCCGTCAGCATTTCCGCCTTCTTTTTGGCACTGACACAGCGCTTTTACCACCGCTACCACACGGTGAATTTCGACGAGATCATGATTCTCGCCAAAGAGAAGGATGTGGACTGATGCTGCCTTTCTACTATAATATACCGTTTATCTGCATCTTCCTCTGCATGATTGGCGGCATTGTGATGCCCCTGCAAAAAAGCGGGAAGCGCTCTGTGCGCTGGACGGAGGTCATCTGCTTTGTGGTCTTCGGTCTCTTTGCGGCGCTGTGCCTTATTTTGACTGCGCAGGGTGAGAGCTTTTCCTACAAGATGGGCCATTTCCCCGCCCCGTGGGGCAACGAGCTTTTTGTAGGGCCGCTGGACGCCATGCTCTGCGCCCTCTTTGCACTGGTGCTGGGTCTGTCTCTTCTGGGCGGTGAGGTCACCATGCACGCGGACATTCTGCCCCAAAAGCAGAGCTTCTACTGCACCATGATGTGCATGACGCTGGCCTCTCTGCTGGCACTGACCACCACCAACGATATGTTCACCGGGTATGTCTTCATGGAGATCAGTACGCTGGCGGCCTGCGCCATCGTCATGGCGAAGGATACCGGAGAAATGGTGGCTGCCACCATTCGCTATCTGATCCTCAGTCTCTTGGGCTCCGGTCTTTTCCTCATCGGCCTTGCCATGCTCTACTGCATCACCGGCCATCTGCTCATGCCCCAGCTGCTCCAGCGCATCCTGCTGCTCAGCGAGAGCGGTACCTACCACATTCCGCTGACAGTGGTCTGCGGTCTGATGGCACTGGGTCTGGGCATCAAAAGCTCCATGTTCCCCTTCTATGCGTGGCTCCCTCCGGCACACGGCGGCGCTACCACCGGTGCCAGCGCCGTACTCTCCGGTCTGGTGCTCAAGGGCTACATCGTCTTTTTGATTCGCATTTTCTACCGGGTCTTTTCCATCTCCGTGGTGCGGAGTCTGAATGTGACAGACATTCTCTTTGTCTTCGGTATTCTCGGGATGATTTTGGGCTCTGTGATGGCCATTCGTGAGGAGCACAGCAAGCGGATGCTGGCCTACTCCTCCGTGGCACAGATCGGCTATATCTTTATGGGTCTGGGTCTTGGCACCGATGTGGGCGTCATGGCCGCCTTTTTCCAGATCATGGCTCACGCCGTCACTAAGCCTTTGCTCTTCCTGTGCGTAGGTCGGCTCTCGGAGCTGCGGCACCACGAAAAGGACTTTGCCCTGCTGCGTGGTTCTGCCCACGAGGACAAGATGGCCGGTGTCGGCTTTACGGTGGGTGGCCTCTCCATGGTGGGCATTCCCCTGCTCACCGGCTTTACCGCCAAGCTGTTCTTTGCCGACGCCGCCATGGGCGGCAGCGTCAAAATGTGGGCAGCGCTGCTGGCGTTGGCTCTCTCTTCCGTTTTGAACGCACGCTACTATATCCCCGCCATGTTCGCTATCTGGGCCAAGCCGGAAGCAGGCCAGCCCGACAAAAATATGCAGGCCAATCGCGGCTTTACCGTGGCGGCGGTGATACTCACCGCCTGCGTCGTACTGCTGGGTACGGCGGCCGTACCCGTGGTGCGGATCATCCAGCTGGAACTATCCATGCTTTGAGGAGGTAACCGGGTGAATTCATTGCTATATCTGCTGCCGATCCTCTTCCCCCTTGGTGCCGGCCTCTTTGTGCTGCTGGCAAAGCCCAAGCGGGTGGGGCGTTTCTCCTGCGTCGCGGCAGGACTTACGGTGGCCTCCGTGGCACTATCGATGGGTGTACACGGATCCTGTGAGCATCGGCTCTCATACAACCTCGTGCTTCTGCTGCATGCCGACCGGCTCTCTTTCTTCTTTTTGCTGCTGATCTCCGTGGCCTTCCTGATCACCATGATCTGCTCTTGTGAGTATCTCCACGGTGCGCGGCGCCGCCACATCTTCTTCGGTTTTCTCTTTTTGACCCTTAGTGCCATGATGGGCATTGCCCTTGCGGGAAACCTTGTGACCTTCTATATGTTCTTCGAGCTGATGACTCTCTTCTCCTTTCCACTGATTCTCTATCAAAAAGGAGAGCGCTCTGCGCTGGCCGGCATTGTATATCTGACTTACTCCGTCTTTGGTGCCTGCCTTGTTCTGCTGGGTCTTTTCTTGGGCGGAGAGCTGACGCTCCGTCCCTTCGGACAGCCCGTTTCGGCCGTCTACTCCCCCCAGCAGCTGTGGGCCTATCTTATGATCGCACTGGGCTTTTCCTGCAAGGCCGGCATGATGCCCCTTTCCAACTGGCTGCCCAAAGCACACCCGGAGGCCCCGTCTCCCGCCAGCGCTATTCTCTCCGGTGTCATTACGAAAACCGGCGTTCTCGGCATTTTACGCACCACCTACTTTCTCTTCGGGGCCACGGCTCTGCAGGGGACTTTTCCCCAGACGGTGCTGCTGGTATTGAGTATTGCCACGATTTTTACCGGCTCTATGCTGGCTTACAAGGAACAGATTCTTAAAAAGCGTCTGGCCTTCTCCAGCGTCAGCCAGATCTCCTACGCGGTGTTCGGCCTTGCGCTGATGACACCTGCCGGCCTGTGCGCCGCGCTCTTTCAGGTATTTTTCCACGCCTGCGCCAAACTGGGACTCTTCATGTGCGCCGGCAACTACCTGCACTATGCCAGCGCACACCGGGTGGAAGATCTGGTGGGCATGGGACGCCGTATGCCCGGCGTGACCGCCGCCTTCACCTGCTTCTCCCTCTCCCTGATCGGCATTCCCCCCTTTGGTGGTTTCGTTACCAAGTGGCTTCTGGCCTCTGCCGCACTGACAAAGGGCGGATTTCTCCCCCAGCTGGGTGTGGTGATTCTCATGGTCAGCGCCCTGCTGACGGCAGGCTATCTGCTTTCCATCGTCTCCCGTGCCTATTTCCCCGGCAAGGATTTTACCGCTGAGCGTCAAGATGCCCACTTCCCCATGCTGGGTTCGCTGGCCTTCCTTGTCGTGCTGAGTGCCGTTTTCGGTCTCTTCCCGGCACCACTGGAGCAGTTCTTCTGCTCCATAGCCGCCATGGTCTTTTAAGGAGGGGATATGATGCAGTTTATGATGTTATTTACCATCCTTTTCCCGGCGCTGGCAGCGCTGGGTATTCGGTATATCACCATAGGCGGACAGCTCAAAACGCTCCACTCCTATGTGATGACCGCCACACTAATCAACAGTGCCGCCCTGCTCCATCTGGCCTTCGGGCCGCAGGTGGAAAGTTTCCGGCTTTTCTCCTTCACGGAAAAGCTGCAAATGGTTTTGGCCGTGGACGGTCTTTCCCGTGTTTTCATCCTCATCATCGCCGTTTTGTGGCCCATCACGGTGTACTACGCCTTTGACTACATGGCTCACGAGGGGGGCGAGGGCAAGTTCTTCGCTTTCTTCCTCCTGTCCTTCGGCGTATCCGCAGGCATCGCCCTTGCCGGCAATTTGGTCACGCTGTACCTCTTCTTTGAAATGCTGACGTTGGCAACGCTGCCCCTGGTGATGCACAAGATGGACAACCGGGCCCGTTATGCCGGCAAGCGGTATCTGCTCTACTCCATGACCGGCGCCGCTTTTGGCTTCATTGCCATTATCTTTACCCAGTTCTACGGGAGCGGCGGTGCCTTCACCTTGGGAGGCACCCTCAACAGCGACTTGTCTGCAGAAGTGATCCAAAATCTCCGCATCGCCTTTGTTCTGGCCTTCTTCGGCTTCGGTGTCAAAGCCGCCATGCTGCCCATGAGTTTTTGGCTGCCTGCCGCATCGGTGGCACCCACCCCGGTGACAGCTCTGCTCCATGCTGCGGCCGTGGTGAAGGCCGGTGCCTTCGCCTGCATTCGGCTCACCTACTACACCTATGACCCGGCCCTGCTCTCGGGCACTTTTGCCCAGTATGTCCCCATGTTCTTCGCCATTGCCACCATCGTGTTTGGCTCCTATATGGCGCTGCGCAGCAACCATCTCAAGCGGCGCTTGGCGTGGTCTACGGTGAGTAACCTCTCCTATATTCTCTTCTCCGTTCTGCTGATGACGCAGGGCGGCCTGCTGGGCGGCTGTATGCACATGCTGGCCCACGCCCTCATCAAGATCACTCTCTTTTTCTGCATCGGCTCGGTGCTGGTGTCCACGGGGAAGGAGTATCTCGACGAGATCAGCGGCCTTTACGGCACGATGCCCCGGACATTTCTCTGCTTTGCCGTGGCCTCTGTGTCCCTGATGGGCGTCCCGCCCGCCCCCGGTTTTTGCAGCAAGTGGCTCATCGGCAGTTCTGCCGTAGCCCTGGGCGGTACGCTGCCCCTGCTGGGCGTAGGGGCACTGATGATCTCCACGGTGCTGACCGCCATCTATCTGATGACCATCGTGGCCAGAGCCGCTTTCCCCGCCGACGGCGTTTTGCAGCGTGGCAAACCGGTGGAGAAACACCGTATGGTCGTCTCTCAGATCATTCTCTGCGTCCTCATCGCCGTGATGGGGCTTATGAACAACACGCTCCAGTCCACGCTGGCACAATGGCTCTTTTAAGGAGGGAAGCACATGAATTCAATGCAAATACTGCTGCTTCTCTGTGTGCTGCTGCCCGTAACTGTTGCCCCGGTGGTCTATTTCCTGCACCGCAAAAATGAGAAGGCCGGTCACCTGCTGACCGGCGCTGTCTGTCTCGCGGCACTGATTGCCACAGCCTTCCTGCTGCGCGCAGGCGAGGTGGCGCTGGCGCTTCCCCACGTTTTTTTACTGGGTCTCTCCTTCTCCGCCGCAGGTTTTAAGAGCATTTTCGCCCTGCTGGGCGCTTACCTTTTCTTCATGAGCGCCATGGCCAGCCCCGCCTATTTCCGAGGTTCTGCCCGTACCGCGCGCTACAATGCCTTTTTGCTGCTGACCTTAGGCGGTATCTTGGGCGTTTTCTACGGTGGAGATCTCTTTACGATCTACATTTTCTTCGAAATCATGTCGCTGGCCTCCTGGGTCTGGGTCAGCCAGACGGAAACTGCCGGTGCGCTGCGCGCCGCTGACACCTATCTGGCTATGGCCATGATCGGCGGACTGACGATGCTCTATGGTCTTTTTGTTCTGTACCATCAGTTCGGTACGCTGTCGCTGCCGGAGCTGCAGGCACTGTGCACGGCGCTGGAGGACAAGCGTTCTCTCTATCTCCCCGCCATCTGCCTGCTGGTGGGCTTTGGTATCAAGGCCGGTATGTTCCCCTTCCATGTGTGGCTGCCCAAGGCTCACCCGGTGGCTCCCGCCCCCGCCAGCGCGCTGCTGTCCGGTATATTGACGAAGTCCGGTATCTTCGGTATAGTATTGATTGTCACCTGCCTTATGTGGGGCGACATTTCCTTTATGCTTTTGCTGCTGGTACTGGGTGTCATCACCATGGTGCTGGGCGCCGTACTGGCTGTTTTTTCTCTGGATCTCAAGCGAACACTGGCCTGCTCGTCCCTGTCGCAAATCGGCTTTTTGCTGACAGGTGCTGCCATGCTGACCATTGGGGCAAACACGGAGCTGGCCGCTGCCGGTCTCGTGAGCCATGCCGTCAACCATGCACTGACTAAGCTGGTGCTGTTCGTCTCCGCCGGTGTTCTCTATAAGAACACCCACACGCTGGACCTCAACGAACTGCAGGGTGCAGGACGCAAGTGCCTGCCGCTGTTGATCTGCTTTGCCATCGGGGCATTGTCCATCGCCGGCGTCCCCGGTTTTGGCGGCTACATCAGCAAGAC
>JAHHSH010000041.1 GCA_020025345.1 Oscillospiraceae bacterium
AGGAAGTAATTTAGAAAGCACTGAAACCTTTTTACCCGGCAATACGAGGCGACGCCAAATAAAGAATTCCAAGGAAGATTTCCATAGAAACGACCTTAGAAATTTTGGTATGTGCAAAAGTGAATATGCATTGAAAATTTTATTTTCTCGTGATATAATTTGGAAAAATTTAATAAATTTTACTTTTGAAGCAAAAAACTTGACCGAATGCATTATGTGAAAGGAAAGGGAAGTTACTTTGAACGATCAACTTTCTATCGCAGAAGCTCTGGACAGTTTTCCACCTGAGGTGTGGTGCGGCACGATAGCGGGTCTTGTATTTAAGGTTCTTGGATTTGAACCTTAAACGATAAATATTTAAGGAGGACAACTATGAAAGGGTATTTGAAAACTGCAACGCTTATTTTAGTTCTTGCTATGGTACTTTCTCTTGCTGGCTGTGGTGGAAACGGTGCTTCCACCACACAAGAGGGCACAGCAGGCAAGGAAGAGCAAACTGCCGGCCCAGCCGCATCTGAAGAGTACTTCGAATGGGATGGCAATCTGATTTCTGCACTGACGGAAAGCGGTATGAATCAGACCGAAATTGTCATCCCCAAGAGATGCACCGGATTCAGCGGCGAGATTTTTTCATCGGACGAATGCAAGGTCAAATCTGTTTCCTTTGAAAGTAATTCTGATTTTAACCTGAACAGCGGTTTTCGCCGCAGTGCTTCGTTGGAAGAGATCAAGCTGCCCAGCGGCCTTACCCAAATCTCCGACATGGAATTCTGGTGCTGCAGTGCCTTAAAGGAAATTACCATCCCGGCCGGTGTAACCGACATCGGCCAATATACCTTTCAGGATTGCCGAAATCTGGAAACCGTGGTTTTTGAAGGCGATTTAACCGAAATCAAGCCTAACACATTCAACTTTTGCCGCAGCTTAAATAAGATTGTTTTGCCGGATACGGTGACCAAGATCGATGAGTATGCGTTTTTCAACTGCACCTCGCTCAAGGAAATTACCCTTCCGACCGGATTGACTGAAATCGGTGGCTTTGCGTTTGCAAACAGCGGTGTGGAGAAAGTGGTTGTGCCGTCGGATCTGACGCTGGAAAAGTGGGATGCCACTTCGTTTGTACAGAACGATCATGATGTGGAAATCTATGTTGCAGAGGGTTCCTGGATGGACCAGAATTTTGAATCTGTGTTCGATGGTGCGTTCAATAAGCACTATACAGAGTAATTTATTTCCGCTGAAAACAAGAGCATAGAAAAGCCACAAGGCGCAACAGTTAGAAGCAGACTTCGAAGACCTCCATAGGAAAAATTTCATACCAAGCTAAGCAGGTGTCGGGAACGTTCCGACACCTGCTTTTTCTATTTATTGCAGGCCGTCCCTATTCTTTCCGGAGCTGACGGGGCAGTTCCCGACCGGGGACACGATCAAAGCACACATCATATCCCGCGTCCTTTACAGCTGCAAATTTAAAATAGATGTCACCGTCTTCCGCATCATAGGAATGATTGCCCTTCCAACAGAAAAGAAAATCTGTGAGAACCCACAGGATTACCGCTCCAGCGCCTAAAAAAGAAGATACGGTACAGTCAAAAACAGGACTGTACCGTATCTTTCAAAACTTCCTTATGGGGCTAACCATTTGCGCTTCTCCCTTGGGCTGCTCCCTCTGGGATGGGTGAATTTTATGCGCATATAGAATACGAATAGAAATATTTCCGCTAAAAACTACAAAATGTATTCAAACCCGGCGCGCTTTCAGCAGTTGCAGTGGTCGCCGTGAATAGCCAGATCGTCGCCGTCGATCCACTCCTGTACGTCCACCACCTCAAACTCGGTAGGCGTCCGACGGATTACCACCCGGCTGAGACCGGCGTTGATGACCATGCGGCGGCACATGGCGCAGGAGGTGGCGTCACCCAGCAGCTCGCCGGTCTGGGCGTTGCGTCCCACCAGGTAGATGGTGCCGCCCACCATGTCACGGCGGCTGGCGGAGATGATAGCGTTGGCCTCGGCGTGGACGCTGCGGCACAGCTCATAGCGCTCGCCCCGGGGAACCTTCAGCGCCTCACGGGTGCAAAAACCCATATCCACGCAGTTTTTCCGGCCGCGGGGAGCGCCATTGTAACCGGTAGAGATGATCTCATCGTTTTTTACGATGATAGCTCCGTAGATCCGGCGCAGGCAGGTGGCCCGCTCCAAAACGGTTTCGGCGATGTCCAGATAATAATTTTCCTTGCTGATCCGATGCATAGGCGCCTCCTAATAATTAAATGATATTCATTGCCCACATTATAGTGTATATCTAAGGAAAGATGCAACTATTTTTTCGAGATGGGTGACATAAAAAGAGGACACGCACAAGCGTGTCCTCTTTTGTGCCTTATTTAGCTGCCTGAATACGGTCATACATATCCTGCATCTTGCGGTCGATGACAGCGATCTCGTCGGCGCACTGGAGCATCTCTTCGTTGATGCCCTCCGGCAGAGTGGTTTTGTCGGCCTTGTAACGGAGGTCGTGCTCCAGACTTGCCCAGAAATCCATGGCCACGGAGCGAATTTGAATTTCCACCAGCACCGACTCGGTGCGTGCAGAGAGGTTGACCGGCACCCGCATATCCAGATGGAGAGAGCGATAGCCGTTATAGTTGGGCTGGGCGATGTAGTCCTGCCGCTTTACAAGCTCGATGTCCGACTGGCGCAGGAGCATCTTCTCCACAGCATACACATCGTCGATGTAGTTGCACACGATGCGGATACCACCGATGTCGTTGAGCCGTTCCTTGGCGGCCGCAATCGTGATGGGAAGCCCTTTGCGCTCCAGTTTTTCCACGATGCTCTCTGTGGTTTTCAACCGACTTTCGATGTGGTGGATAGGACTGCGCTCGTAAGTGACGCGGAACTCGTCATTCAACACCTCCAGCCGCATTTTGACTTCCTTAATGGCGGCGTTGTATAGATGCTGCAGCTGTAAAAACTCCTGATAACTGGAAAAGAGCCGACTCATGGTATTGGCCTGGGCTGGGGACGGGACGAGAGAACTCACGGTGTTACCTCCGATGGATATGTAATATAATGTTAGCGCTGGTCGTACTGCTTGACTTCCACAGTGCGCTTATCAAAGTCCAGAAACAGCTGGAAGGCGTAGTTGTCTTCGCTGGTGTCCCAGACCTCCACGAACTTGGGGGTGATTTCGATGATAATTTCATCCTCCTCGTGGGAATACTTGTTGTAGCTGCCCCACAGGAACTTCTTGTAAAGCGTCTCAAAGCGGCGATCCGGCTCATCGACGACAAGTCCCTTGTTGGCGGCCAGACCCTCGATCTGCACGCCGCTCCAGCACAGAGCGACCTGCGGGTTCTGGAACAGCTGCTGTGTCTTGCGGAAATTCTTGTCGGTCTTGAAATAGACCTTGTTATCATAGAAAAGGCAGCTGACATTACGCACCATCACATAGTCGTTGACGGAGCTGGCCAGAGCCATGATCTTCCAATCGCCCAGCTTGCGGAACATGATCTCCACAGCCTGATCGAAGGTGATGTTCTTATCTGCACTGAAATTCATGGGAAAATCCTCCTTATTGGATCAGTTTCTTCAGCGGGACGCTGATTTTCTTATAGGTGATAAAGGCCAGCACGGACGTGAGTGCCCGGGAGATGATGTTGAAGGGCACCACCGAGAAGGCGACAAAGGTGGGGATGTCCTTGATCCAGGGATTGACCTCGTTGCACATGGCGATGATGTTGTCCCAGCTCAGCTGACCGGTGCTCAGATAGATGTAGGCGGGGAAGATGAGATAGAGATTGGTGAAGATAGCGACCACGATGCTGCACAAACTGCCCACCAGCAGGCCGATGCCGGCACCCTTCTTGGTGCGGTGGCGGCGATAATAAAAGACGGCAGGCAGGACGTAGGCCATGGAGAGCAGGAAGTTCTGTACCTCCCCGGTGAACATGGAGGTCGTTCCCTTGAAGACGAGGATCAGGGCAATCTTTACCACCACGATCAGCACGGCACCCAACGGCCCGAGAATAAAGCCGCCCAACAGCTCCGGCAGTGCCGAGAGGTCAAACTGGGCAAAAAGGGAGATGATGGGGACGGAGAAGTTGAAGTACATGAGGGCGAAGGCCACGGCACCCAGCATGGCAGCCATGGTCAGACGCCGGACTTCCACGGCCCGTTTGGGGTGGATGGCCTGCGGGACGGCTTGGACGGTCGGTTCTGTGTTCATTTTGGTTCCTCCTAAAAATAAATTCCCGAAGCTAACAGGAAAACAGCTTCGGGAAATACTTTCAGGCAGGTAGAAAGGCGCGCCAAAAGGCACGGTTCCCCGCAAAAAAGGATTTCGTCTTTTCTCATCCGGACTATACCGTCGGTTCCGGAGTTCCACCGGATCGGCCTCCGCTGCAGCGGAGGTTCATGGACTGTACCATCGGTCGGGAATTGCACCCTGCCCCAAAGACGTTTCCATATGAACTTCTGGAAACATCATAGTACAAAAATTCGGCGGAGTCAAGAGGGGGAACAAAGGCTTTTTGTTTACATCCGACAGAAGCTGTGGTACAATCTATGAAACCCAATGGTAAAATCAACGACCCGAAAGGAGTATAGAGATATGAATGAAGAACTGCAGGCGATCCTCGCCAAGGTAGACCATACTCTGCTGGCACAGGGTGCCACATGGGAAGAAATCCGTGCCATCTGCGATGACGGCATTAAGTATGGCTGCGCCAGTGTGTGCATCCCCGCCTCCTATGTGAAGCAGGCCGCCGACTATGTGGCGGGTAAGCTGCCCATCTGCACGGTGATCGGTTTCCCCAACGGCTATTCCACCACGGCTGCCAAGTGCGCCGAGACACGGGATGCTGTGGAAAACGGTGCCGAAGAGATTGATATGGTCATCAACATCGGCTGGGTCAAGGATGGCCTTTATGACAAGGTGCTCAACGAGATCCGTCAGGTTAAGGAGGCCTGCGGCGGCAAGCTGCTGAAGGTCATCATCGAGACCTGTCTGCTCACGGACGAGGAGAAGAAGGAGATGTGCCGTGTCGTCAGCGAATCCGGCGCGGAGTATATCAAGACCTCCACCGGCTTTGGCGGCGGCGGAGCGACCCGGGAGGACGTGGCCCTCTTCAAGGCAAATGTGGCCCCCCATGTGAAGATCAAGGCTGCCGGCGGCATTGCAAATCTGGAGGATGCAAAGGACTTTGTGGCGCTGGGTGCCGACCGTCTGGGCACCTCCCGCATCGTGAAGGCCGTGAAGGCCATGGAAGAATAAGAAAAGGAGAATAGAATATTATGTCTACCCCTCATAACGGCGCTGAAAAGGGCGCATTCGCGAAAACCGTACTCATGCCCGGCGATCCCCTGCGGGCCAAGTTTATTGCTGAAACCTTTCTGGAGAACCCTGTGCTGGTGAACAATGTCCGCGGCGTACAGGGCTATACCGGTACTTACAAGGGTGTTCCCGTGTCCGTGATGGCCTCCGGTATGGGCATCCCCTCCATCGGCATCTATTCCTATGAGCTTTTCACCCAGTACGACGTGGACAACATCATCCGCGTGGGCAGCGCCGGTGCCATGCGCGCCGATCTGGAGCTGGGCAGCGTGGTGGCCGGTATGGGCGCCTGCACCAATTCCGACTACGCAGACCAGTATGAGCTGGGCGGCACCTTTGCACCCATCGCTGACTTCGATCTTCTGATGGCTGCGGTGGAGTCCGCAAAAGAGCTGGGCGTGAAGATGCCTGTGGGTAACCTCTACTCCTCCGATACCTTCTACGATGCTGCCAAGCGCAACAATCGCTTCATGAAGATGGGCGTGATGGCAGTGGAGATGGAGGCTGCCGGCCTTTACTGCAACGCCGCCTATACCGGCAAGCGTGCGCTGGCCATCTGCTCCATCTCCGACAATCTGGTCACCGGCGAGGAGTTGAGCCCGGATGATCGTCAGAACACCTTCACCAATATGATGAAGATCGCTCTGGAAGTTGCCGTAAAGATGGCAAACAAGTAAGAAATATAAAAAAGTAGGGCGGATACACCTGTATCCGCCCTGTTTTTGTCGGAATCTTTGTGTAAATTTTATTGCTTTAGCAAGCTGGAAGAGGAAAAAGCCTTGCCTTTAAGCAAAAAGTTTGCTACAATGCAAAAGGATGGACGTATGTCCATTACTTACGAAAGGAAAGGTATTGAGAATTATGAAAAAGTTTCTTGCACTGATTCTTGCTCTCGTTATGGCTCTGAGCTTGGTCGCTTGCGGCGGCGGCGATAAGGGCGGCGAGAAGGAAGATGAAAAGACCATCACCGATAAGGTCGCTATGATCACCGACTACGGCGATATCACCGACCAGTCCTTCAACCAGACCACTTATGAGGCCTGCAAGGCATTTGCCGAGAAGAACAATGTGGAGTTCACCTACAAAAAGCCCGCCGGCGATAACACCGCTGACCGTGTGGCTATGATCGAGCAGGCTGTCGATGAGGGTTACAACGTCATCGTGATGCCCGGCTTCGCTTTTGCTGGTGCTATCGTTGCTGTTCAGGACGAGTATCCCGATGTGAAGTTCATCGCTCTGGACGTCAGCCAGTTCGACATCGAGGACAACTTCTATAACCATGATGGGGAGGGTAACCGTACCGATCTGATTGATCCCTCCAACGAGCCCCACGTTGCTGCCAACGTCTACGCCTGCGTGTATCAGGAAGAGCTGTGCGGCTACATGGCCGGTTACGCTGCTGTGAAGCTGGGCTATGAGAAGCTGGGCTTCCTGGGCGGCATGGCTGTTCCCGCTGTTATGCGTTACGGCTACGGCTACATTCAGGGTATGGATGCTGCTGCCAAGGAGCTGGACAAGAAGGTCGAGCTGAACTTCATCTATGGTAATGCATTCAGCGGCAACCCCGACATCACGGCTGTCATGGATACTTGGTATGCTGGCGGCACGCAGGTCGTGTTTGCCTGCGGCGGCGGTATCTACACCTCTGCTGTTGAGGCTTCCAAGAAGGTCGAGGGCACCAAGGTCATCGGTGTTGACACCGATCAGGCTGGTGTGATTGCTGCTTCTGCCGGCGATGCTGATAACTCCCGTACTCTGACCTCCGCTATGAAGGGTCTGTATCCCGCTACCTTTGATACTCTGACCGATGTTATCGTCAACGGTAACTGGGAAAAGTACTCCGGCAAGGTGGAGACTCTGGGTCTGGTCAGCGCCGAGAATCCCGAGCTGAACTACGTGCAGATCCCCATGGAGAGCACCCAGTGGAACGACCAGTTCACTAAGGACGACTACACCGCTATGGTGAAGGATATGGTGGAAGGCAAGATCACTGTCTCCAGCGACATCAGTGCTATGCCTGCTACGACCAATGTGACTGTGAACGATCAGGGCCGTATTGGTGGCTAATTGCTTCTAAAGTTTTAAAAGAAGACGGGTTAAAAACCCGTCTTCTTTTTTTGCGCGAATGGGCAAACTTTCCGTTGGATTTCCACAAATAAACTTTGATTTATACAAGAAAATATAGTATACTATACTCTACACATGGTTTCCGTCCCCGTAGAGTCGTGTACGGGCCATGAAAACGGAAGGAGGGCGTTTAACTTGGAAACTCAGTATGCTATTGAAATGCTGAATATTACCAAAAAGTTCCCAGGTATCATCGCCAATGATAACATCACATTGCAGCTGCGCAAAGGTGAAATTCATGCGCTGCTGGGTGAAAACGGCGCGGGCAAATCCACGCTGATGTCTGTTCTGTTCGGACTTTATCAGCCGGAGGAAGGCATCATCAAGAAGGATGGACAGGTGGTCTCCATCAAGGACCCCAATGACGCCAACGCGCTGGGAATTGGCATGGTTCACCAGCACTTCAAATTGGTGGAGTGCTTTACTGTGCTGGATAACATTATTATGGGTGTGGAGCCCACAAAGTGTGGATTTTTGCAGAAAAAAGTGGCGCGGGAAAAAGTAATGGCTCTTTCGGAGAAGTATGGTCTCCGAATAGATCCGGATGCCCTCATCGAGGACATCACCGTGGGTATGCAGCAGCGTACCGAGATCTTGAAGATGCTGTACCGCGATAATGAGATCCTCATTTTCGACGAGCCCACAGCTGTGCTGACGCCGCAGGAGATCGACGAGCTGATGGTGATCATGAAGAATCTGGCGGCCGAGGGCAAGTCCATCCTCTTCATCTCCCACAAGCTGGCGGAGATCATGGCAGTGGCAGATCGCTGCACCGTGCTGCGCAAGGGTAAGTACATCGGCACCGTAGAGACGGCCAACACGACCATGGAGGAGCTGTCTGCCATGATGGTGGGCCGCAATGTTAACTTCCATGTGGAAAAGAAGCCCTGTGAGCCGGGCGAAGTGGTGCTGGACGTGCAGCATATGACGGTGCCCTCCAAAACGCACAATAATAACGCGGTAAAGGACGTGTCGCTGCAGGTGCGCCGCGGCGAGATCGTGTGCCTTGCCGGTATCGACGGCAACGGACAGACGGAATTCGTCTACGGGCTGACGGGTCTGGAGCATATCTCCGGCGGCAAGATCACGCTCTGCGGTGAGGATATCACCAAGGCGTCGATCCGCCACCGTAACCTCAAGGGCATGAGCCATATTCCCGAGGATCGCCATAAGCACGGTCTGGTGCTGGATTATTCGCTGGAGGACAATCTGGTGCTGCAGCGGTATTTTGAACCGGAATTTACGGATAAGCTGGGCTTTTTGCGCCGGGATAATATCCGCAAGTACGCTCAGAAGCTGATCGACCAGTACGATGTTCGCTCCGGACAGGGCCCCATCACGACGGCTCGCAGTATGTCCGGTGGTAACCAGCAGAAGGCCATCGTGGCGCGTGAAATCGACAAGGAGCCCGAACTTCTGGTGGCTGTCCAGCCCACCCGTGGTCTGGACGTGGGCGCTATCGAGTATATCCACAAGCAGCTGGTGGCCCAGCGCGACGCCGGTAAGGCGGTGCTGCTGGTGTCTCTGGAGCTGGATGAGGTGATGGATGTGCCCGACCGTATTTTGGTCATGTATGAGGGCGAGATCGTGGGCGAGCTGGATCCCAAGACCACGACCCAGGAGGAACTGGGTCTCTACATGGCAGGCGCCAAGAGAGATGAGGTGAAGGCATGAAAAAGAAAAATCCGTTGAAGAGCAACGGCGTGCAGACACTGCTGGCATCTCTGATGTGCGTGCTGCTGGGTTTGCTGCTGGGCTATATCGTGCTGCTGTTCATCAATCCTGCCGGTGCCGGACAGGCTATCGTGGCGGTGGTGAAGAACTTCCTGAACTACAGTAAGTCCTCCATGCAGCTGAAGTATCTGGGCAATACGCTGGTCAAGACGGCACCGCTTCTGATGTGCTCGTTGTCCATCCTCTTTGCCTATAAGGTGGGCCTTTTCAATATCGGCGTGGCCGGTCAGTACTGTGCCGGTATCGGCGTGGGCCTGTATGCGGCGCTTGCTTGGAATATGCCCTGGTGGGTCTGCATGCTGCTGGCGATGGTAGCCGGTGCGCTGCTGGGTGCCATCAGCGGCCTGCTGAAGTCCTACTGCAACGTCAACGAGGTTATTTCCGGTATTATGCTCAACTGGATCACTCTGTATCTGGTGAATATGCTGCTGACACAGGTGAAGGAGGAGACCAGCCCCTATACATATCTGCTGGCCTCCAAGAACCCCGGTGCCCTGCTGCCCTCTCTGGGACTGGGCAAGCTCTTTAACAATAACCAGTATGTGGGTCTGGCCATTCCGCTGTCTATCGTGTGTGCGATTCTGGTGTGGGTGGTGCTGGAAAAGACCCGCTTCGGCTACGAGTTGAAGGCCACCGGTAACAATAAGAACGCCGCAAAGTACTGTGGTATGGCAGAAAAGCGGAACATTATTCTGACGCTGGCCATCGGTGGTGCACTGGCAGGTATGGGTGCCGCGATGCTGTACCTCACCGGCTATGAGCAGTGGCAGTGCAGTACGTCTTCCGTACCTGCCATGGGCTTTAACGGCATCGCCGCTGCATTTCTGGGCGGTTTGCATCCGGTGGGTGCTATCCTGTCCTCTTTCTTCATCCAGCATATCACCGTGGGTGGTGCGTATGTGGATAAGACCATGTACTGTTCTCAGATCTCTGATCTGATTTCGTCGATGATCATTTACCTGTGCGGCTTCGTTCTCTTTATGAAGCACGCCATCAATGTGGGCATTGCCAAGCGTGAGGAGAAAGCGGCGCTGAAGGCGGCGCAGCAGCCGACGCAGGCAGATGCTTCTGAGGAGAAAGGAGGCGATCAGTAATGATACTGCTGCTGCAATATACATTGACCTTCGCCTCTGTGCTGATCCTTGTGGCACTGGGCGGCTGCTTTGCCGAGCACTCCGGCGTCATCAACCTGGGTCTGGAAGGCATCATGATTATGGGCGCCTTGGGCGGCGCATTGACCATGCGCTATGTGCCTACCGGCAGCCCGGCTATTGTTATGATTTTGGCGGTGCTGGTGGTCTCTGCTCTGGTGGGCGTGATATACTCCATGCTGCTGGCGGTGGCCTGCATCAACTTTAAGGCGGATCAGACCATTGTCGGTACGGCCTTGAATATGCTGGGTGTGGCGGCAGCCACCGTCATCGTCAAGGCCATCAATACGGCGGCCAACCCCGATGACGTATCCTCTGTGATTCAGTACGCAGGCCCCAAGCAGGCGTTTCTGGTGAATATCGGCGGCTTTGAGTTCAACTGGTTCATGGTCGTTACTCTGATCGCTCTGATCTTCGCCTATGTGACGCTCTATAAGACCCGCTTCGGCCTTCGCATGATGGCCTGTGGTGAGCATCCGCAGGCGGCGGACAGCGTGGGTATCAACGTCTATAAGATGCGCTGGGCCGGTGTGATGATCTCCGGTGCTCTGGGCGGCTTGGGCGGTATCGTGTTTATCACCGCCGGCGTGTCCGAGTGGCGCTTTGAGTACGGCGTGGCCGGCTTTGGCTTCCTGTCTCTGGCGGTGATGATCTTCGGCCAGTGGAAGCCGATCCGTATCGCACTGGCGGCATTGCTGTTCGGCCTGTTCCGTGCCCTGTCCAACGTGTACATGGGTATCGACTTCATGGCCTCGCTGAATATTCCCAGCCAGGTGTACAACATGATGCCCTATATCATCTCCCTGATCGTTCTGGCCTTCACTTCCAAGAAGTCCCGTGCGCCTAAGGCAGAGGGTATCCCCTACGACAAGGGACAGCGCTAAAGCTCTATCCAACAATCAAAAAGACGGCCTTCGGGCCGTCTTTTTTGCGCTCTTTTCATGGAAAAAGCAGTACCACAGCCGCGGCCAATCCTGCCGAGAGCAGGGCGTGGAGCGATTTTGCCCGAAGATAGGGGGACATGGATAGCCCTGTATCTGCCAGCACGGCGGCTGTCTGGCAGTGGACGCTGCACCCGCCCCAGCCGAGGAGGGCGGCGGCTATGATGAAATCGCCCGGTGCTGTACCAAGGCGAACCACGCCGCAGGTCAGCTCCACGAAGCCCAGTGCCAGCGGGTGGGAAATATGGATGCACTTGCTGACAAGCTGCAGCACGACTTGGAAAAAGGTGATGAAGCTGCACAGCTGGATACAGGTCAGTCCCGCGCCACCGATGGATTCCACCAATGCTGTGGAAAATGGGATTTCAGTGGTGGGAGAGACCACGGCCATGCGCTTCGGCATCGGTGCCTTTCGGCAGAGAAGCAGACCTGTCAGCAGGGCGGCGGTGACGTGGATGAGGTAGAGCGTCAGTCCGGTTTTGGCGCTGCCGAAGAGGCTGCCCACCATGGAGATGATGAAGGCGGGGCCTGCGTTGTTGCAGAAATTCAAAAGCCGCTGTGCCTCTGCACGGTCGATTTCGCCGCTGTGCAAGAGGGATGCCACTGTCCGTGCGCCTAAGGGATAGCCGCCCAAGAGCCCCAGAAGCAGCGCCGTCGCACCGCTGCCGCTGCAGTGGAAAAGCCGTTCCATCACCGCCGAGAGCAGCCGCCCTGCGGCGGAGGCACAGCCCAGCGACACCAGAAGTGATGAGGCTGCCATGAGGGGAAAAAGGGCGGGAAGAACCGAGACGGCGCATAGATGGAGCGCCTGTCGTGTCAGTTCTGCTGCCTGCGGGGCAGAGCATAGGAGCAACAGGAGCAACCCCAGCGCTGCCAAGGTAGAGAATATGCGTTTCATAGATGTCCCTCCTCCCATAAAAGGCTATGCTTGCCCGCCGAGAACCAGACCACCGCAGGCAAGTTTTCCACCTGCGGTGCATAAAGTGTTCCGTATGGAGGTGGCGTATGGATATGCGGAATTTATCCCGGGTGGGACTGGAGGCCATGGAGCGGTTGGATCTGCCCGGAGACTTGGCGGCAGGCGTGCCGCGCATGGAGCTTGTGGGCAATCGCCAGTTTTTCATGGTGGAGCACAAGGGGGTGCTGTCCTACAGCCCAGAGGCGGTGGAAATCGGAGGCGGCAGCATTGTGGTGCGTCTCACAGGCCGGGAGCTGCAGCTGCTGGCGATGACGGATGGAGAACTGCGCGTGGGCGGCTATATTGAGAAAGTGGAGCTGGTGGTATAATGTATCGACAGATCATCAATTTCCTCCGGGGCAATGTGCGTTTGCAGGTGGAAAGCCCCTGCCCGGAGCGGGTGGTAAACCTCTGCGCCGCCCATGAGATTCCCTTTTGGGATCTACAGTGGAAGGATGCAGCCACTTTTACCGTGACTACCACCCGCCGCGGCCTTCGCCTTCTGCAAGAGGTGACAGGGGAGACAACGTGTACCATCACGCCGCTGGCAGAGCGGGGGGCACCCACACTGCTGCTTCGTTTTCGCCGCCGCTATGTGCTGCTGGGGGCGCTGGCCCTCTTTCTCATACTGCTGCTGTACGGCAATCTCTTTATCTGGGAATTCCGCGTCAGCGGCAATCACACTGTACCGACGGAGACCATTCTCCGTGCCTTGGAGGACTACGGCCTGCAGGTAGGGTGTTTCGGCATGGACGTCGATCAGGAGGATATGCGCAATCATGTGCTGCTGGCGCTGCCCGACGTGTCATGGATGGCGGTGAATGTGAAAGGCTGCGTGGCCCATGTGCAGGTGGTGGAGCGGAAGCGACCACCCCGCCGTGTGGAGGAGCACGAGGTCAGCAATGTGGTGGCGCGGTGCGCCGGACTTGTGACCCGGGTGGAGGCGCTGGACGGCGTGGCGCAGGTGGCGGTGGGGAACACGGTCACGGAGGGGCAGCTTTTGATCTCCGGCGTCATGGATACGGGGCGAACGGGAGTGCGGCTGCTCCACGGTATGGGGCAGGTGGAGGCCAGAACATGGCACGAATTGTCGGTACTGGTGCCGCTGGAGGGACAGCGGCATGAGGTGCCGGAGACTTCCACGCGCTTTTCGGTGGATTTTGGAAAACACCGCATAAAATTATATGGAAAGGGTAGCATGACAGGGGTAAATTGTGATAAAATAATACACTACACCCCGTGGACGCTGCCCGGCGGCTTTCGTTTGCCCATCACATGGGTGACAGAGCGCACTACCGGCTATAGCGCCGCACCGCAGGAAAAAACGGTGACGGAGGCACGGCAGGAGGGGGAAGCGGCAGCCTTGGCGCTTTTGGAGCAGCAGCTGCCGCCCGGCAGCAGCGTTACGGATACCCGTTTTGCCGCAGCGCAGCGGGATGGCTGTTTGCTGGTAACGCTGAAGGCGGAATGTCTGGAGGAGATCGGCACCCAGGTGGTGCTGCCGGCGGCGCAGCCGTAATGATTTATTTGTCTGAAAAGAGGGACTCTATGGAACAGCGCGTCAGTATTGAGAGAATGGAGGAGGCCATCAACCTCTTCGGTTCCTTTGACGAAAATATTCGCTTGCTGGAGTCGGAGTTGGAGGTATCTACCGCCAACCGCTCCGGTGAGCTGTGCATCAACGGTGATGTGGAAAATGTGATGCTGGCAACCAAGGCAGTGGAGGCGCTGCTGACACTGGCCGGACGCGGCGAGACGATTACCGAGCAGCATGTGCGCTATGTGATCGGCCTTTGCCGCAGTGGGCAGGCCGATCGGATTTCGGAGCTGACACAGGATGTGATCTGCATCACCTCCAAGGGACGGCCTGTGAAGCCCAAGACCATCGGACAAAAGCAGTATGTGGATTCGGTGATGCATCAGACGGTGACCATCGGCGTAGGCCCTGCCGGTACGGGCAAAACGTATCTGGCGGTGGCGGCGGCAGTAGCCGCCTTCCGGGACAAGCAGGTCAACCGCATCATTCTGACCCGGCCTGCCGTGGAGGCGGGCGAGCGGCTGGGCTTTTTGCCCGGTGACCTGCAGTCCAAGGTAGATCCCTACCTGCGCCCGCTGTATGATGCGCTTTTTGATATGCTGGGCGCGGAGACGTACCAGAAATATCTGGAACGGGGCAACATCGAGGTGGCGCCCCTTGCCTATATGCGTGGCCGCACGCTGGATGACAGCTTCATCATCCTCGATGAGGCCCAGAATACCAGCCGCGAGCAGATGAAGATGTTCCTCACCCGTATGGGTTTTGGATCCAAGGTGGTCATCACCGGCGACATCACCCAGATCGACCTGCCCGGCGACAAGCCCAGCGGCCTCAAGGAGGCCATGAAGGTGCTGCGCGGCGTGGAGGGCGTGGGCATCTGCGAACTTTCCCAGCAGGACGTGGTACGCCATGTGATGGTGCAGCGCATCATTGAGGCCTATGCCAAGTATGAAAATCGCGGCGCCAGCCGCAGCGGAAAGGGGAAATAATTGATGGCAAAACGACACTATATCCCGGTGACGGCGGACGTCCCCGGCGCATCCAGTGACAGCAATTGTGCCCTCATCCGCAAGACCATCCGCACCGTCCTTTTGATGGAGGGCGTGGACTTGGGCTGCGAGGTGGATGTGCTGTTGACCAATGACGAGGGCATCCATCAGATCAATCTCGATATGCGCGATGTAGACCGTCCCACCGATGTATTGAGCTTCCCGGAGTTCGAGTTTACCCCCGGTGAGCCGCCCACGGCGGAAACGGCTGCGGACTTGTGCGACCCAGCCACAGGGCTGCTGCCCTTGGGCGACATGGTGCTCTCTATGGAGCGGGTGAAGGCGCAGGCCACGGAGTACGGCCATTCCAAGCGCCGGGAGCTTGCCTACCTTGTGACCCACTCTGCGCTCCATCTGCTGGGCTACGATCATCTGGACGAAGGCCCCATGAAAGCCCAAATGCGCGCCCGGGAAGAGGCAGTGATGGCTGCCATGGAACTGGAACGATAAAAGAGGGAGGAAACGACGAGATGATGGCTAATATTGCGATTTTGGCGGCAACGGTTCTGGCCTTGTTGTTTCCCGCGTGCTTGATTACTGCCATTCGAAGTGAAGATGAAAAAACCGCATCCAGCAGTAAGGCGAAGGCCTGTGTGCTTTTTGCTGCCATTGTCTTTTTGCTGGGTGTGCTGATCAATTCATGAGATGCCGTACTTCGGAGAATGAATTGTCCCAGCGGCAGGAGTTTGCCGCTATAAAGTGTTTACATGCGCCATATGGCGCAAGAAAATATTATGCTCAAAGAAAGTTGAGGATCACCTATGAGTAACATTACAAAAACTGCTATGATCACGGTCTGCGGACGCCCGAACGTGGGCAAGTCCAGCCTGACCAACGCACTGGTGGGCGAGAAGATCGCCATCGTTTCCAACAAGCCCCAGACCACCCGCAACCGCATTTACGGCGTGGTGAACCGGGATGACACCCAGTATGTGCTGCTGGACACCCCGGGTCTGCATAAAGCCCGCTCCCGTCTGGGAGACTACATGGTGAAGGTGGTGCGGGAGAGTCTTGCCCAGGTGGAGGCCGCCCTGCTGCTGGTGGAGCCCATCGCCCATGTGGGTGAGCCGGAGAAGATTCTGCTCAGTCGCATTGCGGAGGAGAAAATCCCCGTGATTTTGTGCATCAATAAGGTGGATACGGTGGAGAACAAGGGCCAGCTCCTGGAGGTCATTGCCGCCTATAATGAGTACTACAATCATTTTGAAGCGATCATTCCCATCTCCGCCCGTACCGGCGACGGTTTGGACGAGCTGATGGAGCAGATGAGCAAATACGCCCAGGAGGGCCCCCAGCTGTTCCCCGATGGCATGACCACCGATCAGCCCGATGCGCAGGTTTGCGCGGAGATCGTGCGGGAAAAGATGCTGCTGTGCCTGGAAAAGGAGATTCCCCATGGTACGGCCATGGAGGTGACCCGCTTTACAGAGCGTGAAAACGGCATCATTGATCTGGA
>JAHHSH010000042.1 GCA_020025345.1 Oscillospiraceae bacterium
AAGTCCATCAAAATCGTGGAGAGCAGCGCCAGCGACACCAGCGTGGCGGCAAAGCGCGGCTGATAGGTGGCCTCGGTATTTGCAAGGCGGTAGGCAATCCACAAAATCAGCGTCAGGCCCATGGCTGCCGCCAAGCTGACCATGACCTGCATTGCATCGGGGCTGAAGGTCATCGCCTCCAGCAATTCCGTGATCTTTTCGTTAAAATCTTCCATTATATCCTCCCTGCACTCTGCGGTGCACTCGTTTCTTTCACAATTTCTTCATTCTCCGATGCCACCGGCGTAACCTGCAGCGTCTGTCCGTCAGAGATCACATCCAGCCCCAGTGTCTCCCCTTCGGAGTAGTAGACCGTCACATCTCGCTGCCGCAGCAGCGCCGCGATGGTTTCATTGACCGAGTCGGGGTTCTCCTCGACATTGCCTGTAATCAGTGCGATCTGCGGCTTCACCCGGTTTAAAAAGGCCGGGGACGTGGCATCTGTTTCTCCATGGTGACCCAGTTTCAAAAGTGTGGATTGCAACGGAAAGTTGGAAGCCATCAGCATAGTTTCTTCCTCCATTTCCGCATCGCCCATCAGCAAAAAGCTATTCGCTCCGTGGCTCAAACGCAGCACAAGGGAATTATTATTCTCGTTGTGTGCGTCCACCGTTTTCGGCATCCAAACCTCTGCAGTAACGCCGCCCAAATCCAGCGTTTCACCACCCCACAGCTCTACCAACTCCGTCCGCGCCTTCGCTGCAGCAGCTCGTGGGTCGATCTGATGATAGGAGACGTTGTCCACGCCGGAAATATAGACTTTCTCTGTGGGGAAATCCTTTAGCAGCTGCTTCAGCCCACCGGCGTGATCCTTATGGCCATGGCTTAGAAAGATCCCGTCCAGCCGTGTCACGCCTTTGGTCTGCAGCGTCTGGGCAATCTGGTCATAGTCTTTTTCCTTACCGGTATCCACCATATAGTGTTTCCCCTGCGGCGTCGTCAGCAGGAAGGCGTCCCCCTTGCCGATGGTGATAAAGGTAAGGGTGCAGGTGCCCACATCCTCCCCGCTGATGGACTCTACAGGTTTTCCGGATGTCTCGTTCGTCTTTCCGCCGCAGCCGCTCAACAGCAGCACCGTCAGCACCAGCGCCAACATTTGTCGCAGCATCCTCATGCTACCTGCGTCTCCGGTGCCAGTATATTGACGCCGTCGATGCCCTCCATACTGTTGAAAATCAGCAGCAGCTTCTCCTCTTCCGCCTGCTTGATCTTCAGCTCATAGACCATCTCAAAGGAGTTGGGGAACACATTGGTGGATTGGATTGTGCTGCCGGGGGTCTGGTCGAACACCGCCTGCACCCGTGCCATCTGCTCCTTCTGGCCGCGCACGATCATCGTCAGCACGTCCTTCCTCCGCCGTCCCATACGACCCAGCACCAGCATGACGCAGCTCATCACCGCCGTACCAATGAATCCCACAGTGAAAGCACCCAGTGCCGAAGAGATGCCGATGGAGAGACTCCAGAACACAAAACCCAAATCCCGGGGGTCGCGGGTGTTGGTACGGATGCGGCAAATGGACAGCGCGCCCAGCGCACCCAGCGAAAAGCCGGGATTATTCTGGATCAGCGCCAGCAGCACCGTGGAGGCCATTGCCAGCATCATCAGTGTCACATTAAACTTTCGGTTATAAGTAAGGGAGTCGTGGCACAGACGGTAAACGCCCATCATCACGCCCGCCAGCGCCAGCGTCACCAGAAGGCACAGCAGCATACCTGTCGGTGTCTGGGCCAGGGGGCGCCCACTCATGGCAGACTCGCTCAACAGCTTCATTACATTATTCATTCTTTATACGCCTCTTTCTATCAATCGTAGTAGCTCTTCAAAATTGCCCGGGAACTGCCGAACTTGCTGGGCGGCTTGCGGCTCAAGTCGCACTGAGCGAGTACCTCTTGGATCTGCCGGAACAAAAAACGGTCGTACTTGATTTCCAAGATCGTCTCATCCTTGGGCATTAACGCCTTAAAATTCAAGTGGTGGCTGAAAAGGTCATAGCAAAACTCACAGCACCGCAGATTGTTGTCCATCGTCACGCGGGTGTTAAAATGGGGATGGGTGTAGGCTCGTCGGTCGTACTCGATGAGGGACACGGGGCGGTAGAGCCGGGTGGTCATCAAATCGTAGGCGTATCGCGCCGCGGGATGATCATAGTTCAGCAGCACGCTGTAATTTTGCTGTAGCAGCTGCTGGGCATCCGCCCGACTCACCACCACGCTCTCCTTTAATTCCCGTCCGAAACTCTTGCGCTTCAGCTCGAACTTGGCCGTCTTGTCATCCGGGTGATAGACACGCAGACGAATTCTCTTTTTCTCATCGGCGTGGAGCTTCTTGTCCCGATAATCCTCATTATCAATGCTGTCGAAATAGACACTGCGCACCGTGTAGCCGTTATATCCGCCGTAGGCATCGGGTGTCAGCAGCTGATCCAGCGCCCCAAGCAGAAACAGGCGATCCGGCAGGGAGAGAAGATACTTGACTTCCCGCCGCGAAACCGCCAGCACATCCGCTGTTTTCATACGATCTCCTCCTTGTCTTCGCTATAATATACAAGCCGCTCTTTTCTTTTGGGGACTACTTTTCAAAAAAAGTTTTTAAAAATTTTCTCCAAATCCTTCGCAACAAAAAAAGACATGGCCGACTTTGACGTCGGTCATGTCTTTTTTCCTATTTAAAAAGTTTCTCCCCGGTTTCTTACGGACGGCGTCCGTTGCAGAGATAGAAGATGGTGAAGAGGCCCGGGCCGCAGTGAGCGCCGATGACAACGCCCAGACTGGTAATGGTGATCTCTCCCACATCGGGGAAGTCTGCCAGAATGCGATCCCGGACATACTCTGCATCCTTGTGGCAATCCGCCTGCAGAATATGGACCTCCAGTCCCTTGGTGTCCATCTCGCTCAGATCAGCCTTGACGCCCTCATAGATGGTGTCCAGTGCCTTCTTCCGACCGCGCACCTTCTTGGCCACGTCCAGCGTTCCACCGTCGGGCACATACAGCACCGGCTTGAGCGACAAAACGGAGCCCACCAGCGCAGCGGGCGTAGAGCAGCGTCCGCCTTCCTTCAGATAGTTCAGATCATCCACGGTGAAACGGTGGGCAATCTTCAGCTTGTTCTCCTCGCCCCATGCGATTACATCGTCAAAGCTCATGCCTGCTTCCTTGCGGCGAACCATCTGGTCAACCAACAGACCCAGGCCGCCGGAAATGCACAGCGTATCCATCACATAGAACTTTTGGTCAGGAAATTCGCTGCGAACCTGCTGGGCAGCAGCTTCGGCGTTGGCAAAGGAGGCCGACATCTTCTTGGACATATCCAGGAAGATCACGTCCTTCCCCTGCTCCAGCAGAGAGGTGAAGAACTCATGGTAGGCAAACTCCGTGATCATGGAGGTCTTCAGCCGGTCGCCCTGCCGCATACCCTCGTAGACCTTCTGGCGATTCTCTTCCCGGCAGTCATCTTCAAAAAGCTCATCACCAATGGTATAGGTGTAGCTGATGAACGGGATCTTATGCTCCTCCAAATATGTGCTGGGCAGATCACAGGTGGAGGAGGTAGCAATCAAATAATCTTGCATAAAACACCTCATTAGATTGAATTCGCGTCCTTACGCTTTCCACAGTATAGCATAAAGCCATCTGCTAATCACGTTAATTTTTTAAACTTTTCATATTTTTGGTACACTTAACGCATCTTTGACGCCCGGAGGAGAGCCGCCACACGGTCAGGATGGTTGGAGATGATGCCGTCCACACCAATGTCGATCATGGCGCGAATATCCGCCTCCTCATTTACCGTCCATGTGTTGATGGCGACACCGTGAGCTTTGAGATCTGCCGTCTCCTCCGCCGTGAGCATATGGAACTGGGGATGATAGGCCTCCACATCGTGGGATGCCACATAGCTGCCCACATCCAGAATCCACGTCTCCGAGAGAAAACCGCACCGGAGCTGCGGCGCAATGGCCTTCATGCGCAAAATGGAATGGTGGTTGAAAGAAGAAATGATCACCTTGTCCTCCACATGATACTCCCGAATGAGATCATAAACCTGCTGCTCAATACCGAGATACTCGTAGACACCGGTCTTCAATTCAATGTTGGTGATGATATCCCGCTCCTGCACCAGCTCCAAATACTCCCGCAGTGTAGGGATTTTCTGAAAGCCGCACTGTCCCCGATAGCGATAGGAGAAATCCGCCTTTGTCAGCTCCTCGTAGGTCATATCCTTCACAAGGCCGCTTCGATCGGAAGTACGGTCAATGGCCTCATCATGGATGATGACCAATTCTCCATCCTTTGTCCGCTGTACATCCAATTCTATTCCTTCGCAGCCGGCCTCCAGCGCTTTTTCAAAGGCCAGCATCGTATTTTCAGGATAGCTGCCGCTGAAGCCGCGATGGGCGTAATTTCTGCATTTCATAGCTAAGTCCTCTTTTCTTGATAATTACACTTTCCTATGGTAGCATTTTCCGGCTGGGAACACAAGACGGGAACCGGGGAATTCCTTGACCTGTGTCAGATTGTCCAGTATAATATATAAATATATCATTTTTCAAAATTTTTGGAGGTTTCCATGAAAAAAATCGCAGGCGAATCAAAACTCACCTTCTTTGAAGCTACCAGCATCATTGTAGGACATGGTGTCGGCTCCGGTATCCTTTCTGTCCCCTATTTGGCCTCCCACAACAGTTTCCGGGATATCCTCCTCATTGTGGTATTCTGCTATCTCTTCAATGTGGTTTTACACCTGATCATTGCCGAGCTCTCGTATAACAACGACGGTGCGCAGTTCATCAGCTGTCTGGACGCAGAGCTCTTCTCCGGCAAGGTGAAGAAAATCCTTACATGGGTGGCCTTCATCACGCTGGGTCTGTCCGTCATCTTCAATGTCAGCGCATTTCTCACCGGCGCCGCGGCCGTGTTCCGCTCCTGGCTGGGGCTGTCCGATGCCGTGGGTATGCTGCTTTTCTATGTGGTCGGCGCAGGTGTTGTCTTTATCGGCATGAAGTTGGTGGGCATCTGCGAGAAGATCGCCGTAGGCTCCATGATCGCCGTGGTAGCGATCCTTGCCGGCGCCACCTTTATGTCGGAGATGAGCCCCCTGCCCACCGGCTGGCACGGTTTTAATAATGTGCTGGCACTCTTCAGCATGGTCTCCTTCTCCCTGTCCGCTGTTATGTCCACGCCTCAGGTGGTAAAGGGTCTGGAGGGTGATGTGAAGCGTATCCGTGCTGCCATTGCCAGTGGCCTTGCCATCAATGTCGGTCTCATCCTCATCATCACCATCATCACCCTCCTGGGCGCAGGCCAAAATATCACCGAGGACGGTGCACTGGTAGACCTTGCGGCCCATCTGGGCGGTTGGGTCAGCATCCTCGGCTACATCTTCACGCTGCTGGCGCTGGCTACCTCTTTCTGGGCCAACACACTGAACCTGCGGGACATCGTCCACGAGCAGACCCGCTGGAACATTCACATCAGCTGGCTGGCGGCCTCCCTGCCCTGCCTCGCTATCGCCTTTTTCGGCGTGTCCACCTTTGTGGGCTTTACCCGCTTTGCCAGCATCATCCAAGTGGTGACCGGCATCGGCATCATTGTGGCCTACAACCTCTCCCGCAAGCGCCATCACTCTTCGCCTCTGACCGGCAAATTCGGCACACTGCCCTTCCAGATTCTGGTGGTTCTGTGCACCATGCTTGCCAGCGTCGGCGCTATGCTGCCGGTGAAATAAAGGAGCATTTTTATGAAAATCTTCCTGTTGGTTCTTCTCCTGCTGTTTCTTTTCTTTATGGAGGAGCTGTACCGCTACATCTTCTGCCGCAAAAGTTCTGCCCTCTTCACGCTGCTCTTTGACTCCAAGGGACACGAAGAGAACTATTACCGTGTCCGGGATGAGGCTGCCGATCGTCTGCGGGACATTCCCTGCGAGACATACACCATCACGGGCGGGCACGGCGAGACATTGAAGGGTTTTTACTACCCCTGCGGCGCAGGCGGCAAAAAGATCGTCTTTCTCATCCACGGCTACCGCTCCAACCATCTGGAAACAGGCGGCCTCTTTTACGACTACTATAAGAGCCGCGGCATCGACTTTTTCTGCTGTGATCACACCGCCTCCGGCGAGAGCGGCGGCCGATTCATTGGCTTTGACGTGTGGGAGAGTCAGGACTGCCTGCGCTGGATCGACTTCCTCCGGGAAAAGTTCGGCAGCGATATTGAGATCATGCTCCACGGCTTTTCCATGGGCGGCGGTACGGTACTGCAAATGAGCAGCCATTGCCCGGAGAACGTAAAGCTGATCGTGTCCGACAGCGGCTATCGCAGCGCCAAGGCCGCCATGGATCATCAAGTCGGCCCCCTGTACCACCCCCTGCGGCTTATCAACCGCCTTGTGGCCGGATACGACTGGAATGACTCCGATGTGACGGAAAGCCTTTCCGCCTCTCGCATCCCCATTCTCTTCGTCCACGGGCAAGACGACAAGTTTGTTCCCTACGAAAACGGTCCCCAGCTCTACGCCATGTATCAAGGTGAAAAGGACTGCTTCTTCCCGCCCAAAACACGGCACATCGAAAGTATGTACACCTGCCCCGAGGAGTACGCCGAAAAGCTGGACAACTTCATTGGGAAATACATGACACCATAAAAGATACGAACGCCGTCGGCAGAGTGCCGACGGCGTCCTTTTTCTGTCCGTGCTGCATTCCGCAGTTCGAAGCTCTTTCCTGTTTTACAGGAAAATCCGTATATGAAAACAGCTTTACATATCACGCGTTTCCCCCTCTCTTTCCTGTCCGTGCGGCTCTTGTACCGCCGGTTTTTTTATGATATGATAGTAAATAAAACAGCATCTAAAATCGAAAGAATCAAGAAGGAGTCGTCGCTCTATGTCAAAGCAAGTGAATTTATTAAAGGGAAATATTTTCTCCACTCTGACCGCGCTGGCTCTCCCTATCATGGGCTCTCAGCTCATGCAGATGGCCTACAACCTAACAGATATGCTCTGGATTGGGCGCATCGGCGTGGGTGCTATGGCCGCCGTGGGCGCAGTGGGCCTTTTCATGTGGCTCTCCAACGGCCTTGTTATTCTGGCCCGCATGGGCGGTCAAGTGCTGGTTGCCCAAAATATCGGTGCCGGAAACATACATCGGGCAGGACGCTGTGCCGCCGGAGCGCTGCAGCTTGGTGCTGCGTTAGCGCTGGGTTATACGCTGATCCTCACCTTAGGTTCCGGCCCCTTGATCGGTTTTTTCAAGCTGAATAGCCCGCAGGTAGCCGCCGATGCCCGGATGTACCTCATCCTTGTGGCACTGGGTATGCCTTTCTCTTTCCTCAATCAGGTACTGGTTGCCCTCATCACTGCCACCGGCAACAGCCGTACCCCTTTCCTCGCTATGGTCTGGGGGCTGGGAATCAACATCGTGCTGGACCCCCTGCTGATTTTCGGCATCCACGGTCATCTGCAGTGGGGTGTGGGCGGCGCAGCAGTGGCCACTACGCTGGCACAAGGCGTCGTCTTTTTCATCCTGTGCCGTTATGCACTGCGCGATCAGTATCTTTTCCCCCATGTCCATCTCCTGCAGCGCACCACAGCTGCGGAATTGGGACAGCTGCTGCGCATCAGCGGTCCGGCTGCGGCGTTGAATGTGGTATTCCCCATTGTCAGCATGGTGCTGGCCCGCATGGTAGCCGCCTTTGGCGATGGTGCCGTGGCTGTGCAGAAAGTAGGCAGTCAGGTGGAATCCCTCAGCTGGATGACAGCTGACGGCTTTGCTGCCGCCACCAACAGCTTCGTGGGACAG
This sequence comes from Oscillospiraceae bacterium, assembly GCA_020025345.1. Taxonomy (GTDB): domain Bacteria; phylum Bacillota; class Clostridia; order Oscillospirales; family Oscillospiraceae; genus Vescimonas. The sequence continues at coordinate 7,840 of JAHHSH010000042.1, forward strand.
AACTATGGCGCGGGCAATCTGCAGCGGGCGAAAAAAGGCTTTTATGTATCCTTTTCCCTCATGACGATCTGGGGCATCTTCTGCACGCTGCTGTTAGTGTTTGCCGCCGGGCCCATCTTCCAGATCTTCATTCCCGATCCGGACGTGCTGCCTATGGGCGTAGATTATCTGGTCATCATCGGCATTTCCGAGCTTTTCATGTGTTGGGAAATTCTCATTGAGGGCGCTTACGCCGGCCTCGGCCATACCCTCACCCCCAGCATTATCTCCAGCATATTCACCATTTTGCGTATCCCGCTGGCCGCCGCACTCAGTGTCACCGTGTTGGGTCTGTCCGGCATCTGGTGGAGCATCACCTTATCCACCATTACCAAAGGTATCATTCTGACCACTATGTTCTTCCTCTTCCTCCGCAAAGTCGTAAAGCAGAAAATTTCCCTTTAAAGTGCAGTAAGCCCCGTTCACCGGAAAGGTGAGCGGGGCTTTTTCCATAATTTTTTTACTTTACAGGTTCGATCAATTCAAGGACATTTTTGTCCTCATCGTAGAAATATACCGCGCGGCTCTTGCCGAACCCATAGGCCGTGCTGTCAAAGGTCTGGGGTTCTGAGAGAAATGTCACACCCAGCGATTGCAGACGCTCATATTCCTTGTCGATATCCTCCACCTGAAAGCACAGCTCAGAAATGGATGTCTGGAAGAGACTGGGCACTCCCTGCACCGCCGCATGATCCGTAAACTGAATCAGCTCTACCAGCGGCGCTGTTGGAGATTCCGTGCGCAGATAGGCCACCCGCGCCGTGCAGCCCTGTCTTTGGAACAACCGTGCCGTCTCCTCGCCGTCCATGGTCATCTCACCCACATACGCAAGACCTAAAACGTCCCGATAAAAAGCCACCGCCCGATCCAAGTTTGAAACCGTCAGTCCGATGTGTGCTACAGAAGTCAACATTGTAATGCCTCCTTGCTTCATACAGATATACTATTTAAATTTTCCTTTTCTTTTGAGAAAAGTCCTGATTGACCACATAAATCCCAATGCAAACCAACACCAGCGACGCAAGGCCGCGGAGGGTGAATGCCTGATTTTTCTCTCTGAGAAGAACCGCGCTGAGAATCACGCCGAACATGGGGTTCATAAAGCCAAAAACCGCCACCTTGCTCACCGGATTATACTTCAGCAAAAGCCCCCACAAAGAGTAAGCTACCGCAGAGATCATCGCCATATAAATGAGCAGCAGCGTAGACTTGACCGTAAACCCTTGGAGTCGCCCGCCAGCCGTGAGCGCCACAACGACCATGATAAGGCCGCCCAGCATGAACTGATAGCCGCTGAGAGTCACGGGATTCTCCCGCTGGCTGTATTTCTTGATCAGCACAGAGGAAAGTGCATAAGAAAGTGTAGACAGGAAGATGAATCCCTCACCTAGCAGCGACATAGAACTGTCGATCCCTCCGCCGGAGAGATTGATCAGCACCACGCCGGCAAAGCCCACCAGGCAGCCCAGCACTTTCTCCTTACTTAGCTTCTCATAGCGGAAGATGAGGGCGGAAATCAAGATCGCCAGAAACACATTCGATGCCTCGATGATGGATGCCTTGACGCCGGAAGTGTTGGCAAGTCCCACATAGAAAAGCAGGTACTGGATCACGGTCTGCACCATGCACAGCTTAAGAATCATGCCCCAAGAGGTGCTGGCCGGTGCCAGAACCTTCCGGCCCATCAAGCTGCCGAGGGCAATAGCCAAGATACCCGCCAGCGTAAACCGGGCACCTGCAAACAGGATCTGGGACGCTATATCCTCGGCCGCAATGTGGAACAGATCATACCCGATCTTCACACAGGGAAAGGCGCTGCCCCATAAAAAACAGCAGACCATCGCCAGAATGGCAACGACCCACCCTTTTTGTAAAATATTCTCTTTTTCCTTCACGTATATACCTCACTCTATAAACTTGCAGCTTTGGCATGGTTTCTTTCCGCTGCCTGCCGCATATGCTCCGCCTATATTAGCACAACTCACGCCAAATGGAAAGACCCCGTTTACTAAACTCAAGAGAATCGACAAAGTAAAGAAGGAGGCAGCAATACTATCTTAGTATTACTGCCTCACTATTCTTTAAGGTGTGTTTACGCAATTACTCAGACAGGAAATCCACTGCAAACTGAGCCATGACACCTGCCCCACGCTGCAAAATATCCTCGTCGATGTCGTACTTCTCATGGTGATTCGTATAGGTACAGCCCTTTTCCGGATTGCCGCTGCCTACAAAACCAAATACACCGGGAACCACGCTCATATAGTTGGCAAAGTCCTCACTGCCCATCATGGTGGGTAGATGCCCCAAAGCCTCCGCCCCGTACAGCTTCGTGACAGCATTTTGTGCCAGATGCACCAGATGCTCATCTGTATTGAGAACCGGATCCACCACATCCTCATAGGACAAGGTGGCCTTGACCCCCAATGCCTCCGCCGTATTCTCGATGATACGCCGCATGACCTCCTCGTGGCGCTCCTTAGTGAAGGAACGCAAGGTGCCATCCATGTGGACGCGGTTGGGAATCACATTGCAGCGCGTACCACCCTTGATGGTACCGATGGTAAGCACCAGCGGATTGAGCGGATCGTTGACACGGGAAACATACTGCTGCAGATTCAGGATGATCGATGCGGCAGCCGTAATCGCATCCGCGCCCAAATGGGGCGCAGAGCCGTGGGCGCTGACACCCTCCACCGTGATGTTGAAGAGGCCGGCATAGGCCATTCGCTTTCCACTCGTAAAATCGATATAAGGAGCCGCCATATCACCCCAGACGTGGGTACCATAGACAGCATCCACGCCTTCCAGTGCACCGCCCTCGATCATCAGTCGGGAGCCATTGACCACTTCCTCCTGCGGTTGAACGATCAAACGAACCGTACCGCACAATTCCTCCCTCACCTGCATGAGGATCTTGGCAGCGCCCAGCAAAATGGCGATGTGGGCATCGTGGCCGCAGGCATGCATCACGCCCTCGTTACAGGAGGCAAAGGGCAGCCCCGTCTCCTCCTGCACAGGCAGTGCGTCAATATCCGTACGCAGCGCCACCATCTTGCCGGGCTTGCCACCATGGATATCAGCGATTAGGCCATAACAGTTATCAAAATCACGGATGTCCGTCACACCCAGCGCCGTCAGATCCCGATGGATGGCATCTCGTGTCTCCTTCTCCTGCTTAGACAGCTCCGGGTGGGCATGGTAATAGCGGCGTCGCTCAATAATGTAGCTCTCCGCATCCTTTGCCAGCGCTTTTATATCCATGTAGAAACTCCTTTCTCGCAGGCAAACCACAGGCCTGCACTTCAACATAAGTTACTCTGCTGCGGTCTCTGCCAGAAAATCGGCGGCAAACTTAGCCGCCACAGCGGCACCACGATGCAGAATATCCTCATCCACGTTGAACTTCTCGTGGTGGTTGCTGTAAATGCAGCCTTTCTCCGGGTTGCGGGAGCCCACAAAGCCGTAAATATAAGGTGTACCGTGCTCGCCGAAAATGGAGAAATCCTCGCTTCCCATCATGGTCGGCTGGTGGCCCAGAGACTCCTGACCGTACATGCTCACCACGGCATTCTGCGCAATGCGGTTGAGCTGTTCGTCGCTGTTGATGACAGGCGCGGTCATATACTGATAGGACAAGGTAGCCTTGGCGCCGAATGCAGCTGCCGTATTCTCAATCACGCGGCGCATCTCATCTTCCACCTGTGTACCGGTGGCAAAGGTACGGACCGTGCCCTCCAGTTTTGCGTGACCCGCCAGCACATTCCAGCGGTTACCGGCAGTTACCTTGCCCACGGTGATGACCAGCGGGTTGAGCGGATCGTTGATCCGGGAGACTACCTTCTGCAGTGCCTCGATAATAGCGCAGGACACCGTGACAGCGTCAATACCCTCGTGGGGCGCAGAAGCATGGGCAGAACGGCCCTCCACTTCGACCTGGAAGCCGTGGCAGCAGGCCATACGGTTGCCGGAGGTAAAATCAATATAAGGCGCATCGAAGCTGCCCCAGACGTGGACACCGTAAATGGCAGCCACACCGTCCAGCACCCCGGCATTGAGCATATCTCTGGCGCCCGTAGCGATCTCCTCAGCGGGCTGGAACACCAGACGCACGGTGCCGCACAGCTCATCCTTCACCTCATTGAGGATCTTGGCTGCGCCCAGCTGCATGGCGATATGGTTATCGTGGCCGCAGGCGTGCATTTTTCCATCCACCTTGGACGCAAAAGGCAGGCCGCTCTCCTCATGGACAGACAGAGCGTCGATATCAGCACGCAGCGCCACGGTCTTACCGGGCTTTCCGCCGTGAATATCGGCATACAGGCCATAAAAGCCCTCCATCTCGTGAATATCGGTAATACCCATGGCCTCCAGATCTGCTTTGATCTTAGCCGTGGTCTCCTTCTCCTCACCGGACAGTTCAGGGCAGGTATGGTAGAAACGGCGACGCTCTACAATATAAGGGGCATACGCCTCAGCAAGTGCTTTGATATCCATTAGGGACACATCCTTTCCTATGTTAAAAAAAATAATTTTAAAAATTAGCAAAGCAGTCCGGCATAGAGCCGGACTGCTTATTTCGACAAAACCAATTTGTATTACAAGAGGCTTCTGAAAACACCGGCAACAATGACAGATGTAATAGTAACAGTCACGAAACCACCGACAATCATGGGCGGGAACATCTGGTCCATCAGATACTCCTTCTCCTCCGGAGTCTGGGCCAGAGCATCACAGGTATGCTCCGTGATAATCGCATTGGGGGGGAAGCCATACAGGGCAGTCAGCCCGGTAGCAAATGCCATCAGGAAGTGGATCTTCAACACCTTAGAAATAATGAAGATGAACAGTGCCATACCGGCAACGCCCACCACGATCAGCAGCACCATGGGAAGGATGATGCTCTTGAGCATCTCCGGCGTGCAATCCTTCAAGCCATCGAACACATACATCATCAGCGCAAACATAATGATACCATAGGAATTCGCCTTATTCAAAGCGCTCTCATCCAAAAAGCCAATGGATGTGAAAATGATACCGAAAATCAGCGCCCAAACTGCACCGGAAATTTTCATATTAATAAGGGGAATCGTAACATTGCCCATCAGTGTGCCAGCCAACCCACAATGGCCAGACGGCCCAAGATCATGACGGGGGTATTCCACTTGGCAGGGATCTGGGGAAGCAGCTTCTTCTTGGCAGCAGAGCTCTCAGCCAGCTTGCCGCTTTCGTCTGTGTTATGCTCACCGGCAACAACAGCGGTGCCATTGGCACGGAAATCCTTCAGCAGACGCTTGCCCTCCAGCTGGAGGCACACAGAGGTCAGCGGATAACCGGCAAAGCCCTGTACGCAGTACATAGCAATAGCAAAGACGGCAGCGCCTTTCAAACCGGCTTCCATGGCGGCATCCCGCATGGTCACAGCAGCAATGATACCACCCGTCAGAGGAGGCAGGCCTGCCACAACGTAATCCTTACCGATGATACTGGGGAGAATCAGCATCGCCACAACGCACATACCTACCAGACCCGCCAGACACACGACAACCGTTTTCCACTGGTCCAGCAGCTGTTTCATACTGATGACCGTACCCATATGTACCAGCAGCAGGTAAATACCAATCGTGCTGCCGAAGGGAATCAGCATAGAATCGCTGATGACTTCCTTGGGAATAATAGTCCAGTAGCCTACCAACAGAACGGCAGCTGTTACGAAGACCGAGGGAACCCACGCCTTCGTCAGATTGGATACTGCTTCGCCGATCAGATATACGGCGGCGCAGATCACAAATGCTAGTGCGAAGTTGTACATACATTTCTCTCCTTTTTCTTTCTCCTAAATCAAGTCTAACGCCTAAATTTTTCTGCTGGCGATAAGTTGATGTTGCTAAAGTACCACGCAGCGAGAAAAAAGTCAATATCCTACACCTTTCCAACCGGCCCGTATACATATATAAAAATGAATCCTTTTTTTAGCGCGTCCTTAATCATGGATTTTTCTTCGCATTTTCGGAATATTTTTCTACAAAAATCGCAGTATAGCCGTTCTCTTTCTTCCGTTTTATAAATTATATACAAACCGTAAGCAAGAAAAGCAGTCTCCGTTTGTCCATAGTAATGATATTTACTCATCAGTGAAATTTTTTCGTATTATGTTCTGTTTTTTCTTTTAAAGAAACAACTTTTTCATAGCGATACGGCTTTCTCGCAAATAAGAAGTTGACAAATCAACAATAATCGTGTACACTGCAACAAGTTGACATCTCAACAACGGAAGGAGCGATCCGAATGATCCGACGCTATACACAGTTTAAAGCGGCGATTTCCCGCATAGATAAGGCCATTCAGAAGATTGAGCGGCAGGAAATGGAGCGATTCGGGCTGAAAGGCCCCCACGTCCAATGCCTAATGGCCATCAACGACCACGCACAAGAGATTACAGCCGCTCAACTGTGCCGTATCTGCGATCGGGATAAAGCCGCCATTTCCCGCTCTCTTGCAGAACTGGAGGAAAAGGGGCTCGTACACCGGGAGGCGGGGTACCGAGGGATCCTAACGCTGACAGAACAGGGGAAGCTCGTCACCAAGCGCATCTCCCAAACGGCGCAAAAGGCTGTCGAAGCCGTCAGCCTCGATTTTGACGAGGCCGGACGCGCCGCCTTTTACCAGGCATTGGAGCACATCGCCTGTAATCTGCAGAGCATCTGTGAAGAAGGAGTAAACGACAAATGAAAGTAAAAATTATTGTAGATTCTACCGCCGATATGGCACAGGAGGTCGCCAAGCAGTTGACAGCTGTTCCCCTGTCCGTACATTTCGGCAATGAAGAATATCTGGACGGCATCACCCTCAGCCGCCAAAACTTCTACGAAAAGCTGATTGAGAGCGACGTGATGCCGACCACCAGCCAGGCAACTCCCCATGCTTTTCATCAGGCCTATACCAAGGCTGTTGCAGAGGGATATGAGGTAGTCGTCATCACCATCGCCTCCGCGCTCTCCGGCACCTATCAATCCGCTGTCATCGCCGCCCAGGACTTCCCCGGCAAGGTGCATGTCGTGGACAGCCATACCGTAACCGTTGGTTCCGGTATTCTGGCAGAATATGCCCTGCAGCTGGTCCAGCAGGGGCTGGACGCTGCAACTATCGCAAAGACGCTGGAAGAGAAGCGGGACGATGTACGGGTAATTGCCCTGCTGGATACGCTGGAGTTTCTCAAGCGCGGCGGGCGCATCTCCAAAACGGCAGCTTTCGCCGGTGGGCTTCTCTCCATCAAGCCTGTAGTAGAGCTGAAAGACGGTGAGATTCATGTTCTGGGCAAGGCCAGAGGCTCCAAACAGGGAAACAATCTGCTGGTGACGGAGATTGAAAAAG
>JAHHSH010000043.1 GCA_020025345.1 Oscillospiraceae bacterium
TTTATCCGCAAATGAAGGCGTATCATCTGATCGCATTGTTCCCGATTGGCTATGCCGCTGAGGACGCTGTTCCTTCCGAACGTCATTTCAAGCGGAAATCCAAAGAGGAACTGGTAGAAATTCTTTAAGGTGGCGTTTCAGTCACTCCTGCGTTCTTTTTTACGGCCCATGACGGTGGGAGGGCTGTGAAAATATGTCTCGGACATTTTGGCTCTCGCCCTCTCCCGGCATCTACATAAGCTGAAGGATGCCGGTCCTGTTTCCTCAGAAAAGAAAGCGCAGTTCAGCAGATATGAGATCTGCGCCCCCACCTCCGTAAGCTAATCGGCCTGCTCCGGGTAGAATATTGTTCTGGAGAAGAAACTTCACTGAACAGGATATTACACCGATTGCTTCAAACAACAAAGGAGAGTAACGATGAAAAAAATGTATTGGATCTCATTGGCGTATTTTGCATTTGGCCTAACTGCCGGTCTTGTCAATCATGAGATCGCCTATTGGACTCACTTCGCCGGGGAATCGATGATGTCCGTGGTCCATCCCCACGCCATTTTACTGGGCGGTCTGGTGTTTTTGTTGATACCCCTATTTATGAAAACCTTTGAACTGGAAAAGCAAAAGAGTTTTCGGCGTTTTCTGTGGACATACAACATCGGTCTTGTGATGACCTTGGGCTTTATGACCGCCAGAGGGATGTCCCAGCTTTTGGTGAAGCCCTTCCCCAGCTTTTTAGATCACATGGTGGGTGGGTTTGCCGGAATCGGCCATATCATTCTAACGGTGGGGCTGGGCTTTTTGTTCCACGCCCTGATGAAATCTGTGGATAAAAGGAGCGAGTAATACTATGACAGGACAGATCTATCATGTGGGCTTGACGGTCTCAGATATAGACCGATCCATTGCCTTTTACCGGGATGTGCTGGGCCTTACCTTCCGGGGGGAGATTCTCATGGAGGGGCCGGAGACGGAGGCTATGTTTCAGCGGAAAAACTGCCGGGCCAGAGTGGCCTACCTCAACGGCTCGGAGAAAATCGGGATGCCATCGGTGGAACTGATTCAGTTTACCGACGCTGAGAGCACGCAGCTTCCCTCCGACCTCTTTACCACCTCGGTGTCGGAGCTGTGTTTCTATACGGAGGATATTGAGGCCGTGTATCAGCGCTTGCAGGAGCATCAGGTGGACTGCCTCTCCGCTCCTCAGAGCTTTGATTTTACCGCCGGTGGCTTTGGGAAAAGTAAGGCCTTCTATTTCCGGGACCCCGACGGGATCATTCTGGAAATGATGCAGCCTCTGTAAGCGCAAAATGATGAAAGAGTACAATGCCAGTCACTCCTTTCAGGAGGAACTTGAACAGGATGGCATCCTGATTGTCCAGTTTGGCTCTACCTCCTGTCAGCCTTGCACCGCCCTCCGGCAGCGGATTTCACTATGGCAGGAAGCCCACAGCGATGTAGAAGCACTATATGTTTCCCTTGAAACTTATCCGCAGCTTGCAGCCCAGAATGGAATTTTTACAGTACCTACCGTTTTGGTCTATGTGGATGGTCAGCTCACCCTCCGGGAAAGCGGCTATTTCAGTCTGGAGCTGCTGCTTCGCCAAGTAGAACGCTATCTTGCGCTTTTGACCTGAGCGTGGGGGCAGAAGATTAAAATTCAGGAGGGGGAGCTTATGCAGAACGAAATGCTCTGTTTCTTGGATACAGCGTAGAACAATTTGAAGAATTTGTCTGTGGACATTCCAAAATATCAAATCACTGTGGTCACCGGTGTTTTCGGCTGCTGCAAAAGCAATCAGTCTGTGACTCGCCCGTACTTGGAAAAGCACTGGGCAAATAGAAGGAGGGGATACTATGAAACAGGCAAAGACAAACGCCATGCGGATGCTGGATCGGCAGAAGATCCATTACGAATTAAGAGAATTTCCGCTGGATGGGCAGAAAGCAGCAGATCATCTTGGCCTTCCTCCTGCCATGATTTTCAAAACACTGGTAACAACCGATACAGCTGGAGGACATTTTGTGTTCTGCATCCCGACCAGTGAAGAATTGGATCTCAAAAAGGCCGCAAAAGCTGTAGGCGTGAAGCGGATTGAGATGCTAAAGCAGAAGGACCTTTTGCCTTTAACCGGATATATCCACGGCGGCTGCTCTCCGGTTGGTATGAAAAAGCAGTTTCCAACTGTGCTGGACTCCAGCGCTGAGCAGTGGGAAGCCATCTTGGTATCCGCCGGCCATGTGGGTATGCTGATGGAATTATCTCCAACTGATCTGAGTCAAATGGTAAACGCAAAACTGGAAAGAATTACAAAATAAAAGATACGGCAGACAAAGAAACAAAAAATAAGATGTGAGGAGAAGGAGATCACACAATGGATACTAAGGAGCCATCAGAAGCGTTGCAGGATTATCTTCAGAAGCATCACAACGAAATGACAAAAAGGTACGAGGCTGCAATCAGGGAGGTCTATACGAAGCTTGTGGTATTAAAAGATGATTTTAGTACCCTCAAGAAGCGAGACTGTATTTCAATGATTCAGTCAAGAATCAAATCGGATGCAAGCATTTTGGAAAAACTGACCCGAAAGGGGCTGCCAATACAGTTGGATTCTATTCATAGTAAATTGGACGATATCGCTGGAATCCGTGTTGTTTGTAAGTTCATTGATGACATTTATATGCTTGTTGAAAAGCTAAGTGCTCAGGGTGATCTCGTGGTGATCGAAACTAAGGACTATATCAAAAATCCGAAACCCAATGGCTACCGTAGCTATCACATGGTCGTAGAGGTACCGATATTTTTCGAAGGAGTCAAAGAGTATGTGAGGGTGGAAATTCAAATGCGAACAGTTGCTATGGATTTTTGGGCGAGTCTGGAGCACGACATCAAATACAAAAAAGACTCTTGCGAATGCGAAGACATCGTAGAGGAACTAAAATCTTGTGCCGATACCATTGCAACCGCAGATCAGCGTATGATGGAATTGAGAGATAGGGTATTGAATAAGCGCCTGCAATATCAGCAGAATGCGTGATAATCTATGCCTGTGTTTCAGAGAAACAGAACCTGATGGCCCAATTTATTGCCTTGTTAAATGGTTCAACTGTCAGAGAACTTTCAAATCAATGCAACAGACTGAATAATTCGACGCATAGCAAACAGTCGCCAGTGTAGATAATCATTCTTACACTGGCGACTTCGCATCTCTGCTGAATCTAAGAGTTTAGCTTCAGCCACTGTTTTCATATACGCATCAGGATATCCGTTGAGAATCAGATCAGCATAAGCGGCAGGATCATTGTAGACCAGGTAGCCCGGTTCAGACTGCTCGTACATATTGTCCGCTACCTCGTTTTCCGCAGCAATGGTATCAATGGAAATCATGTGGCCGTCGGTGAACTTCAGCTCTACAAAGGCAGTATCCATGTTGAACTCGCAGGAAATCAATTTATTCATATAATGAGTCCTCTATAATAATTTCAGAATGGTTTTTAAAATAAAAATCCTGTCTGAATCACATCACTGTGAAACAAACGGGATTTTCGTATGCACCCGAAATGCGGTACCATGCAAGGGCTTTTCCTGCGCTAAAGGGCACTAAAAAGCATTATGGGGCATTATGGGTTTGGCAAAGAGCGTGCCAAATTTATGCGCCAATACTGCTTTGCAGCGACGGCGCTTTTTGAGAAAAAGGGAACGAGAACAGGGAGGTTTTGAGGACACTTAAAGGCGTAGAATCAAAATAAAAGGAAAACTATCAAATGAGGAGGATACTGGGATGGCTTTCAAAATTGGTTTTACAGCGGAGCATGAGGACGCGGCGCCGGCAAGTGTATCGAACTTTGTACCGGAAAAAACGGATGTGCCCAGAAGATCGGTAGTGCAGGTATATTTTCCGGGGCGAGACCTCACACTGGCGTATTACAATGATCGCTTCGACCTGCATATCGGGGATATCGTCTATGTACAGGGAAAACTGGAAGGGCAGCAGGGTCGTGTCGTTTCCGTCAGCTACAATTTTAAAATCAAAGCATCGCAATATATGCAGGTGCTCTCTGTGGTGGATACCACTGTGCATGGTCGGTTTTATATGGGAGGTATGCACTTCCTTACATTTGAGCCGGAAGCGCTGCCCCGGGAGCAGGCGATCACATGGTTTCGACCGCCGGAGCCGGAGGGCGATGTCTTCCTGGTCGGAGAAAATGAGGATACCTTCTTGCTGGATGATCTGGCAGGAATGCAGGTGAGCGCTGTAGTCGGAGAGCGGGGCAAGGAATACTATATTGAAAACAGGGTGAAATACATCTGTCTCGATGGTACATGCGGCTATGCCATCGTGGAGGGCAGCGAAGCCTACGAGGTAGAGTTTCAATACGTCAGTGGTGAAATTAGAGGCTTGACTTGCATCTGCCCTTGCAGCTACAACTGTAAGCACGAAGTGGCTGCTATGCTGCAGCTGAAAAAAGTGTTGTCTATCATCGAAACACAATACGCAGAACAGTACGAGGCTTCCGGCTATTTTGCAGCAGTGAGCAGGGGAATACTATTTGAATATGCTGTGGGCAGCAAGGAAAACGGCAGCTTTACGCTCTAAACGGGGGGAATATAACGCATATCCGGCAGTGCAGAAGAAAGAGGAGCTTACCTTTGTGGTAAGTTCCTCTTTCTCGTGTATGGTTGTTTTGCTCTGCGTTTTTACACGCCGCCCTCTTCACGGAAGAAAAGGGAAATGCACCACAGACCTGCAAAACCAACCAGAGAATAGATGATACGGCTCACCACGGCCATTTGACCGCCAGCCAAAAAAGCAACACAGTCAAATCCGAAGAGTCCGATGCCACCCCAGTTCAGTGCACCGATGATGGTCAAAACCAGGGCGATGCGGTCCAGAATTTTCATGTTTTTCCCTCCAAAAAATTTTCTCTGTAATAGAATGTCCTCATTCACACGGTTTATACAAAAAAAGTGGAGATGCAGCATATAAAATGTTTGATTTTTTTAGAGAATAAGATTGGAAATTCTAAGGAGTATCATGTATAATATTTAAAGAGATCCGCAAATGTCAAGTGTAAACGAAAACATTGAGGAGGAAGAAAATGAATCAGATTTTTAACCAAATTGGCTTTTATCCCGCCGATATCCTTCTGCCCAAGGATTGCGATATGGCGAAGTGGGCTGTGGTGGCCTGTGACCAGTTTACTTCCGAACCGGAGTATTGGCAGGCTGTAGAAGAGCTGGTGGGAGATGCCCCGTCCACGCTGCGTTTGATTCTGCCGGAGGCACAGCTGAAGGATCCTAAGGTAGAGGAGTCTATCGCTGGAATTAACCGCACGATGCAGACCTATCTGGATGATGGCCTTTTCCGTACACTGCCGGAGTCATTGGTTTATGTGGAGCGCCGCCAGTCTGATGGTCGGATCCGCCATGGCCTGGTGGGCATGATCGATTTGGATACCTATGATTTTACGCCCGGTTCCGGTGCGCTGATTCGCGCCACGGAAGGTACCGTGCTCGATCGCATTCCACCCCGCGCCAAGGTGCGCCGCAATGCGCCGATCGAGCTGCCCCATGTGATGTTGCTCATTGATAACCCGGAGCGCACCGTCATTGAGCCGCTGACTGCGGCGGCGGATACTATGGAAAAACTTTACGACTTCGATCTCATGCAGTCCGGTGGACATATCCGCGCCTTCCGCCTGTCGGAGACACAGAAGGATGCTGTGGCTGAGGCACTGCTGGGCCTGACGGCAGACGATGTGATGGAGAAAAAGTATGGCGTGCGCGGCGTAGCACCCCTGCTCTTTGCCGTAGGTGACGGCAACCACTCCCTGGCAACGGCCAAGGCCTGCTATGAGGAGAAGAAGAAAGAACTGGGTGAGGCTGCGGCCAGAGAACTGCCCTGCCGCTATGCGCTGGTCGAGGTGGTGAACAACCACGATGACGCCCTGCAGTTTGAGCCTATTCACCGTGTGCTCTTTGGTGTGGATCCCGCCCATCTGATGGCAGAATTCCACAAGGCATACCCCGATACGCATGAGGGCGCAGGGGAAGGCCATACCATTGGTGTTGTATACGAGGGCTATGAAGGTACCGTGACGGTTCCTAATCCCACGATGCAGCTGGCTGTTGGTACATTGCAGAGCTTTTTGGACAAATATTTGAAGGAGTTCGGCGGCGAAGTGGACTACATCCACGGCGAAGCTGTAACAAAGGAACTGGGTGCAAAGCACGGTAACATGGGCTTTTTGCTGCCTGCTATGGGCAAGGAACAGCTCTTTAAGACGGTGATGGCGGATGGCGTTCTGCCGCGCAAGACCTTCTCTATGGGCCATGCGCAGGATAAGCGCTACTATGTGGAGAGCCGCAAGATCGTCAAATAAGAAAGCATTTTTAAGCGCGATATTCTGTCTCCTAAAAGACCGCTGGCGCTTTGTCAGCGGTCTCTTTATGCCGTGCGATATTGATCGCTGCGTGATAATAGGGAGAATTACAAAGGAGTCACTCAATGGAAAAAGTAATGGAACTGGCGCCTGCCAAGCTGAATCTGACGTTGGATGTAGGGGAGAAGCACCCGGACGGTTATCACGACATTGCCTCTGTGATGACCAGTGCCGCGCTTCAGGACGTTGTGACGCTGGAGCGTGGTGTAGGCGAAGGTATCACCTTGACCTGTTCTGATCCGACACTGCCCTGTGATGAGACGAACCTGGCCCACCGGGCGGCACAGCTTTTCTTTGATCATGCGACTGTAGAATGTGATGGGCTGCACATCCATCTGGAAAAGAGGATCCCCATGCAGGCGGGTTTGGGCGGCGGCAGCAGCGATGCGGCTGCGGTGCTGCGGGGCCTGCGTAAGCTGTATGCACCCAATATGAAGCTGCGCGAGCTGGAGCGCATGGCGATTCGGCTGGGCAGTGATGTACCTTATTGTGTGCGCGGTGCCACATCCATGGTGCTGGGCCGCGGCGAGCAGCTGATTCCGCTGCCGGATATGCCCCCGTGCTGGTATGTTCTCTGCAAGCCGGCAGAGTCTCACTCTACGGCAGAGATGTATCAGAAGCTCGATCAGGTAAAGCCCCAGCGCAGCATTGATACGGAAGGCATGGCCAAAGCACTGGAAGATGCAGATATGCAGAATGTGATCAACTGTGTCGGCAACCTCTTTGAGGATGTTCTGCCGGAGAACAGTGAGATCCCCGCAATCCGGCGGCAGCTCACCGATCTGGGCGCACGCTGTGCCTGTATGAGCGGCAGCGGCTCGGCTGTGTTCGGCGTTTTCACCGATGAGAAGGCGGCGCACAGCGCATGTCAGACGTTGCTTGCGGACTATCCCTGCACCTATTTTGCGGAGAGTGTATAAAATTTGAAAATGCCGTCCATCATGGAGATACATTCTTCTTGATGGACGGTGTTTTTTATGCGTTGTAAGAAAAATCCTACTTTGAAATATTGGGAAATCGCCCTGTTGGCGGGGCTGGCGGCGGCACTTTTGTGGGGCGTATGGTCTTTGCAATCTCAGGATGCACTGGAGCAGAAGATGATCCGTCTCCATGTGATTGCCAACTCCGATACGCCGGAGGATCAAGCGTTAAAGCTGCAGGTGCGCGACAGGGTACTTACGGTGGCTACGGAGCTTTTGGAGTCTTCCAGTGATATGACAGAAGCCACGGAAAAGCTAACAGTGGCCCTGCCGGAGATCGAAACGGCAGCCAGTGAAGAGATCCGCGCTCAAGGCTATCCCTACACGGTGTCAGCACGATTGGAGCAGGCGGAGTTTCCCACGAAGCAGTATGACGGCTTTGCCCTTCCTTCGGGAGAATATTTGGCGCTGCGCTTGATCATTGGCGAGGGAGCGGGCCGGAATTGGTGGTGCGTGGTATATCCGCCGCTTTGCACTACTGCCGCCACGGATCTGGAGGAGACGGCCATTGCCGCCGGTATGGGGGAAGAGGATCTCCGACTGATGACGGAGGAGAATACGGGCTATGAACTGAAATTCCGCTCCTTAGAGCTGTGGGAGAATTTTCGTCAGTGGCTGAAAAAGGCATAAAAAAGAATAGCACCAGAGAGCGAATCGCAGTGGTTCGCTCTCTTTCTTATTGGCAAAGGGAGTCATATTAGGTATAATAAAAGAGATATGAGAGGATTTTCGGACAGCGGAGTTGCTATGCTGTCTCAAAAGGAGGGAGTGCTATGCTCTCAATTTGGATCGGACGTGCCGGCAGTGGGAAATCGGGCCGTGTGCTGCGTACGATGGAGGAGCGCCGCAGTCAGCGCCAACAGGTGCTGTTGGTGCCGGAACATATTTCTTATGCGGCGGAGGTGGATCTCTGTCAGGCGCTGGGACCTACGGCCTGTAGGGATGCGGAGGTATTGAGCTTTCAAAACTTGACCACGCGCGTTTTGAGTCAGACCGGAGGCTTGGCGGATTTTACATTGGATAATGGCGGAAAGCTGCTGACCATGCGCCTTGCGCTGCAGGAGCTCCACAGTAAACTGAAGGTATTCGGACGCCCCAGCCAGCGTTCGGCTTTTTTGCGGCAGCTGACGGATCTGGCGGAGGAATTTTACGCCTATGAGGTGACGCCGGAGGCACTGTGGCAGCAGGTGGAGGATATGGAGGGGGCCAGCGGCGATAAGCTGCGGGATGTGGCTTTGTTGTACGCTGCCTATGACGCGAAGCTCCACACGGAGGGATTGGACGCCCGTTCCCGGCTGCAAAAGCTGCGGGATCACTTGGAAGAGAGTGTTTACCTCTGTGGCAAGGACGTCTATCTGGACGGCTTTTCCTATTTCAATCAGCTGGAAGAGAGTATTCTCTCGGTGATTTTGCGGCAAGCCAACAGTGTAACAGTGACCCTTTTGGGTGAAAAGGGCAACGAGGAACTGTTCCAAAATGCAGTGCGTCAGCGGCAGCGTTTGGTGCGTATGGCGCAGCAGGCAGGCAAGCCCTGTGAAATTTTGTATCTCGCCTCGGCAGAGGGCACGGCGCTGCAGCATTTGGAGAAATATTTCTTCGGTGGTAAAGACCCGGCATGGCCGGAGCAGACGGACAGCATTCGCCTTGCGCAATCCGGAACGGCTTACACGGAGGCGGAGTGGGCGGCGGCAGAGATTTTGAAGCTGGTGCGCTCCGGGCAGTATCGTTTCCGGGATATTGCCGTGGGTGCGCGGAATATGGATGTGTACGGCCCTATTTTGGAGGATGTATTTGCCCGCTGTAACATCCCTGCTTACTTGAGCCGCCGCAGCGATCTTCTGGAAAAACCGGTGATGACCATGCTCCTCAGCGCCGTGGATGCGGTTACCGGCGGCTTTGAATATGAGGATATGTTTCGCTATCTGAAAACCGGTTTGGCGGGTATCACAGAGGACGAGTGCGACCTGCTGGAAAACTATGTGATCTGCTGGGAAATCCGGGGGAATATGTGGCTCCATGACAGGGATTGGACAGCCCATCCCGACGGCTATGGCCGGGAGGAATCGGATAGCTCCCGGGAGCGCCTTGCCAGGATCAACGAGATCCGCCGCAAGGTAGCAGGCCCTTTGCAGGCATTCCATGAAGAACTGAAATCCAGTAAAACGGCCAAGTCTAAAGTGAAAGCGCTTTACAGCTTTGCGCAGCGCTGCGGCGTGCCGGAACGGTTGGAAGAAAAGACAGAGACACTGTTGCGGGTAGGACAGGTGCAGCTGGCCGAGGAGTATGACCAGCTGTGGAAGATCCTGTGCGGCGTTCTTGATCAGTTTGTGGAGATCTTGGGGGAGAGCGAACTAGCGGACGGAGAATTTGCCCGTCTCCTGCGTCTGGTGCTGAGCCAGTACAGTGTGGGCACGATTCCGGCGACACTGGATCAGGTAAAGGTCAGTGAGATTACCCGCAATGACCGGCATCGGGTACGCTGCTTTTTCCTGTTGGGAGCCAATGACCATGTGCTGCCGGCCGTCAATACCGGCGGCGGAATTTTGGATAGTGAAGATCGTGTGGCGCTGCAGCAGCGGGATATTCTCCTCTCCGACGCTACCTTCGACCCGCTGGATCAGGAACTGCAAAATATCTATGCCAGCCTTGCCCAGCCTACAGAGCTGCTGCGTGTCAGCTGGCCGGTGACAGATTTGAACGGCAGCCAGCTGCGGCCTTCTTTTGTGGCGGGGCGTATTGCACAGCTGTTTCCCCAAGTGCCGATTCAGGTCGAGGACGGCAGCTATCGCTATGAGGTGGAGGCCTCGGCGCTGGAACTGGCCGGTGAGGAACCGGACGGGCCGGTGTGGCAGTATTTTGCAGAGGATGGGAATTATGCCGACGTTTTAGAGGCAATGTCCCGAGCACACACGATGGAGCGCGGGCATCTGTCGCCGCAGGCGGTGCAGACTCTGTATGGCAGCAAAATCCACATGTCGGCGTCTCGAATGGATCAGATGAAGCGCTGCCATTTCGGCTATTTCATGCAATATGGACTCAAAGCCAAGGAGCGCCGCAGCGCCGGGTTTGATGCTCCGGAGATCGGCACCTTCATCCACTTCCTGCTGGAAAATGTGACGCGGGATGTGATGAAACGCGGCGGCTATGGTGCGGTAGAAAAGCCAGAACTGCGCCAGCTGGTGAAGCACTATGTCGATCTCTATGCCAAGACCTGTATCGACCATTTTCAGGAGAAAAGCGCGCGGTTCCGTTATCTCTTTTCCCGCCTGCGCTCTGCGGCCTATACCATGATTGAGAACATCGCCCAGGAACTGGCGGAATCGGACTTTGTCCCTATCGAATTTGAGTTGGGCTTCGGCGGCGACGGAGCGTTGCCTGCTATCACCATCCGAGAGGGAGAGACGATGCTCAGCCTCAGCGGCAAGGTGGACCGGGTGGACGGATGGCTCCATGACGATAAGCTCTATCTCCGCGTGGTGGACTATAAGACCGGCAAGAAGAGCTTTGACCTCACCGATTTGCGCTACGGGCTGGGCATCCAGATGCTTCTATATCTCTTTGCTCTTTCGAGTAAGGAAGGAGAGAAGCATTTTGGCCGCGAGATCGTACCGGCCGGTGTGCTGTATCTGCCGGCACGAGATGTGATTTTGCGGGAGGATCGGAATATTTCGCCGGAGGCACTGCGTGCGGCGATGGAAAAGGAGCTGCGCCGCAGTGGTATGGTGCTCTCGGAACCGGAGGTGCTGCAGGCTATGGAACACAGTGCCCTGGAGTCCCCTTGTTATCTGCCCATCCATGTGAATAAGGCCGGAGATATCAGCGGTGGTCTGGCTTCGGCCACCCAGCTTGGCAAGCTGGGACACTATGTAGATCACTTGCTGCACCAGATCGCCCGCGAGCTGGAGGAGGGCAACATCGACGCTGATCCCTGCAGCCACGGGCCGAATGACAGTGTTTGCCGCTATTGCGAGTTTGCCTCGGCCTGCTATTTTGAGGAGGGGCGCGGCAAAGATCGTACGCGTTATTTGAAAAAGACGGAGTCGGAGGAATTCTGGCAGTATGTAGATACGGTAGGAAAGGAGGCGCACCATGGAAGCAATTCGGTTGACCAATGAACAGGAGAAGGCTGTCTATAACCGGGGCGGCAGCTTATTGGTGTCGGCGGCAGCCGGCAGCGGCAAGACGAAGGTGCTGGTGGAGCGCCTGTTTGCCTACATGGAGGAAGAACACTGCCATGTAGATGATTTCCTCATCATCACCTATACCAAAGCCGCGGCGGCGGAGCTGCGTGGCAAGATCGCCAAGGAGCTGAGTAAGCGCGTGGCGGCGGAGCCTAATAACCGACATCTTCGCCAGCAGCTGTTCCGCGTCTATCAAGCGGACATCAAGACGGTGGATGCCTTTTGCGCTTCGCTCTTGCGTGAGAATGTCCATTTGCTCTCCGGTGAGGAAAACGACAGCCTGACACCGGATTTCCGAGTGCTGGACGAGTCGGAGAGCTTCACCATGAAAGAGCGTGTGCTGGGCCGCGTGCTGGAGGAGTTCTATCAGCGTTTGGAACAGCAGGATGGAGACGCAGCGCTGCTGGCGCAGACACTGGGTGCCGGGCGGGATGACCGGATGCTGGAGACACTGGTGCTGGAGATGCACAGTAAGATCCAGAGCCATCCCTATCCGCTGCAGTGGCTGGCGCAGGAGCAGGAAAACTGGCAGCACCTGCCGGAGCATTTGAGCGAGAGCACCTATGGCCGCGTTATTATGGATGACACGGTGCGCCGAGCCCTCTTCTGGGCGGATTGTCTGGAGCGTGCGGCGGAGGAAATGGAGCCGTGTCCCGCCGTAGCCACGGCATACGCCGACCGCTTTTTAGAGGTGGCGCAGGTATTGCGCACCTATCAGGAGGCAGCTCAAAAGGGCTGGGAGGCTATGGGGCAGGTACAGCCTGTGTTCCGCCGTATGGGAACCGTCCGGGGTGAGGAAAACGCCTACTATAAGGAGCGAGCCAAGACGGTACTGGATCAGTGCAAGAAGGATCTGAAGAAGATGACGGCCGTCTATGCCCAGCCGGAGAAGGAACACATGGAGGATCTGCAGGCTATGGCACCGGCCATGTCGGCGCTGCTGCAGCTGACGGCTGATTTTACGCACGCCTACCAAAAGGAGAAGCTGCGCCGCAATGCCATGGACTTTTCCGATCAGGAGCATTTCGCCATTGAGATCCTGCTGCAGCCGGATGGCGCGCCCACAGAGTTGGCTCGCCAGCTCTCCACCCGGTATCGGGAGATCATGGTGGACGAATATCAGGATACCAATGCCGTGCAAAATTGCATTTTTAACGCTATTTCCCGGGAAGGAAAGAACCTTTTCGTCGTAGGCGACGTGAAGCAGAGCATCTACCGCTTCCGTTTGGCGGATCCCACCATCTTTTTGGAGAAGTATTTGGCCTACGCATCGGTGGAGCAGGCAGGGGAGGGAGAGCCGAGAAAGGTACTCCTCAGCCGCAATTTCCGTTCCCGTCGGGAGGTGCTGGACACAACCAACTTCATCTTTGAAAACATCATGTCCCGACAGATGGGAGAGATGGACTATGGAGATGAGGAGCGTCTCAACTTCGGCGCAGAGTACTATCAGCCCCGCGAGGGCGTGGAGACAGAGTTCCATCTGGTTAGTGTGGCCAATACCGAGGAGGAGAACTTTGACCGGCAGGAGACGGAGGCTCGTTTCGTGGCAGGTCAGATCCGCAAAATGCTGGATGAGGGATTCCCCGTGCAGGACGGAGAGAGTGTCCGCGCGGCAAAGCCGGAGGATATTGTCATTTTGATGCGCTCGCCGCGTGCAAGGCAAAAAGCCTTTACAGAGGCATTAAAACAGGAAAATATTCCGTGTTCCACTTCAGAAAATGAGTCGCTTTTCGCCACCATGGAGATTGCTGTTATTTTTTCTCTGCTGCAGATTATCGACAACCCGCGGCAGGATGTGCCGCTCATTTCCGTGCTGCGCTCGCCGCTTTTCGGCTTTACGCCAGACCGGTTGGCGCAGATCCGGGCGCTGTGTCCCACGGGGGATTACTATGATGCCCTGCGTGCCGATACGGAGCGGGACAGCGTGACCTTCTGTGAGGTATTGCAGGAACTGCGAACCCTTGCCCACGACCTGTCCGTAGATCGGCTGGTGTGGGAAATCTATTCTCGGCTCCATGTGCAGGCTGTGTTCGGCGCTATGGAGGGCGGGCGGCAGCGGAAAGACAATCTGACGGCTTTTTACGCCTATGCATCCCGGCAGGCGGCTGCCGGACAGAAGAGCGTTTTTGACTTTGTGGCGCAGCTGCATAAACTTTTGGAGAGTGGGGATGCACCGCTTCTGCACACGCAGGCTTCTTCCGGCGGCGTGCAGATCATGAGCATCCATAAATCCAAAGGCTTGGAATTTCCTGTTGTGTTCCTCTGTGATATGCAAAAGACCTTCAATGGAGAAGATTTTAAGCGCCCGGTGCTGGTGCATCCTACGCTGGGACTTGGCACGGAGCGAGTGGAGCCGGAGCGTCGTATCCGCTACGATACCATCAGCAAGACGGCAGTGGCCAAGCAGATGGAACGGGAGAGCCGCGCTGAGGAGATGCGCATCCTCTATGTGGCCATGACACGGGCCAAGGAGAAACTGGTGATTGTGGACTGCATGAAATCTGCCCGCAAGCACGTTCGTGACCTCCTTGCGCTGACGGATCTGCCGGTGCCGCCGGAGGTAGTGGGCTCTGCCCGGTGTCCGGGAGACTGGATTTTGCTGCCTCTGCTCAACAGCTATGAGGCGGGGATCATTCACCAGTGGGCGGATATGGAGCCCCATCAGCTGCACAGCACGTTTGGTGGCTGGAAGGTGCGGCTTTGGGAGAACCCTGTGTCAAATGGGCGTGCTGGTGAGACAGAGCGGGAAGAGGTGGAGACACGACCTATCCCGGATCTCAGCGGCCTTCGCCGTACCTATGCGCATACGGCGGCCTGTACGGTGCCCTCCAAGGTAACGGCCACACAGCTCAAGGGAAGAGAATTGGACGAGGAGATCGCACAGGGAACCGCATCGCCCCATCTGCGCCGTGTGTCTATTGGAGCACCGCGCTTTTTGCAGGCAGAGCAGACATTGAGCGCTGCGGAACGGGGAACGGCCATGCACTTGGCAATGCAGTATCTGGACTTCTCGGCGCAGGCCGACAGCCCGGAGGAGCAGGTGCGTCGCTTGCAGGAGCGCCGCCTTTTGACGGAGCAGCAGGCACAGGCCGTAGATTGCCGGAAGCTGACGGCGTTTTTGAATTCACCCTTAGCGCAGCGCATTCGCAGTGCACCGCGTGTTTGGCGGGAATATCCCTTTGCGCTGCTGCTGCCCGCTACGCTCTATGAGCCGTCGATGGATCCGTCGGAGCAGATGCTGCTGCAGGGCGTAGTGGACTGCTGTTTTGAGACGGCGGATGGCCTTGTGATCGTGGAT
Source organism: Oscillospiraceae bacterium (assembly GCA_020025345.1). GTDB lineage: Bacteria > Bacillota > Clostridia > Oscillospirales > Oscillospiraceae > Vescimonas. The sequence continues at coordinate 14,898 of JAHHSH010000043.1, forward strand.
TTTAAGACAGATCGGATCCGCCCCGGCGAGGAGGCAGAGCGTGGAGAAGTATACCGTCCGCAGCTGTCTGCCTATGCGCAAGCCATCCATCAGATCTTTGAAAAACCGGTTGTGGAGCAGGTTTTGTATTTCTTTGCCACAGAAACAGAAATTTCTTTGAAATAATACTTGATTTCTTGCGCGAAATGTGGTA
>JAHHSH010000044.1 GCA_020025345.1 Oscillospiraceae bacterium
CTCCGGTGGATGACCGTCCCCCCCTCTCGGAGGAGCCCCCTCTGCCGGAGGAGCCCCCTCTGCCGGAGGAGCCGCCCATGCCCGAAGAGCCCTTCGGCCGGGAGCGTGTCTTTGACATTCCCGAGGAGGAAGTTCCGGTACGCAGAGCACCGCAGCAAAGGGCCTCTGCTCCCGTTCGGGAAACGCCGCGCCGCGCACCTGCTTCTGCGCAGAGAACCCAGTCCCCGCAGCAAGCTGCTGCTCCCGCACAGACGGCATCTCTTCCCACGCAGGAGGAAACTACCGCAGGTGGTGACACCGCCGCATGGGTACGGCTGCTGGATCAGTACAAGGGACGCTTGCCGGTGAATCACCGTGTCTTTTTGAACATGGCCGGCGGCGTGCTGGAGGACGACTGCCTCACCGTATACTGCGACAACGACTTTGTACGGAATTCTCTGGATCACCCCTCGGTGATCAGCGTGCTGCAGGATGTCACTTCCCAGTACGCAGGCCACCCCATCCGGGTGATGATGACCGTGGGCAAGCGCCCCCAGGCCAATGCAGCCGCAGCGCCCCGCCGTGCTTCAACAGCAAAGCCGAAGGCGGCGCCCACTACACCGGCTGCCCCAAGTACACCATCTGCACCAAGTACGCCCCCGGCATCGGCAGCCCCTGCCGCAGCAACGGAGTCGGCAGACCCGGCAGCCACACCCCCTTGGGAAAGTGCACCGGCATCCCACGACAAATTGGATAAAATTATCGATTCAGCCCCGATGCTGGATCACTTTAAAATCAAGTAGGAGGACAACAACATGGCAAAAGGATACAGCGCCCGCGGCGGTTTCAGCGGCGGCAACAACAATATGATGCGTCAGCAGCAGCAAATGCAGCAGAAGCTGATGAAGATGCAGCAGGACATGGCGAAGGCACAGGAGGAAGTGGAGAACAGCAGCTTCAGCGCTTCTGTGGGCGGCGGCGTCGTGCAGGCCACCGTCAACGGCAAGAAGGAACTGACCAATCTGGTCATCAAGCCCGAGGCCGTAGACGCTGAGGATGTGGAGATGCTGCAGGATCTGGTGATCTCCGCCGTCAACGAGGCGCTTCGTCAGGCCGATGCCGCTATGGAGAGCTCCATGAACAGCCTCACCGGCGGTCTGAATATCCCCGGTCTGAGCTTCTAAGTTACAAGAACATACGCAAAAAGGGTGTGACCGATGGTCACACCCTTTTCTTTTTATTTACAATTAGTAATTATTCGACTCAATTCTACAAATAGTAGTCAATCAACAGGTCTACCACCATGCCGTAACTCTCCACGCCGTTCTCATCGCCGTAGTTTTTGAGGAAAGCATCGTAGGCATTTTGCGCCGCGTCATTGACCGGGCTTTCAAAGGACTGCCAATAGGCGTTATTATACCGGATGTCCTGCACCACCGTCTCCGGCAGCGTATCCCGAATGGCCTGCCAGCGCTCCGGGTCGGCCCGATAGAGGGCGTTGCCCAAATGGGTATAGCCCATGAGCCAGCCGGAGTAGCGATACACCGGATCATCCGACGCAATGGACACCACCACCGCCAAGAAGTTGCACGCCTGTTCTGAGGCGATGCCCCGCTGGTGCCCCAACTCGTGGACGATGGTTGCGGGCAGAAAAGCCGCAGGACAATCCACATTGAGGTTCGTCTCCCCGGTAAACGGGAAATAAAACCCGGTAAAATCCATGGCACTGAGGACGCGGGAGTTAGAAAAAGCCTTCGGCACCCGATCCTCCTTTTCCAAGAAGGGAAATTCCTCGTAGATCCCTTGATAGATCCCCGGCGCGGCCGCAAAAATATCCGCACGGTTCTCGGCAAAGATGCCCCGTTCATCCCGGCGCACATCGCCGGAGCACGCGCTGAGGTTCTCCGCGAAATAGGCGGTCAGCTGCTCCAGCTCCTCCACCGTGGCACCGCGGCCATAGAGGCCGGAGCGATCCTGAAAGGTATCCGTGTAGTAGTTCACGCCCCAGAGGAGGCACATTCCCACATAGATGGTCAGCACCGTGCAGGCCGTCCCCAGAATTCCTTTCCACAAAAGCCGCCACCGCCGACGGCTCTCCACCAGCTTGCGTATGCCGGCGCCGAGACACAAGATCACCACCGCCGGCAGCGCCACATAGATGATTTCCGCCACGGAAATCTCCGTAAGATAGCATATCGAGGCAACGCCGCGCTTCAACGGCTCCGTCACATAGGTGGTGAAGCCGTTCATCAGCCATCGGCTGTGGCGTCCCAACAGGAAAAAGGCCAGTGCCGCCAAATCCGCCAATAGCCAGATATACAGTTTTCGATTGCGCTTCCACTCTCCGGTCATGGTTCCTCCTACCGTGCCGCCTCCAAAAGCGCACGGGTATAAGCCTCTTTGGGATGGTCGTAGAGTTCCTCCACCCGTCCCTGCTCCACAATGCGTCCGTCCTTCATCACAAGGGCCCGGTCGCAGAGCTGATAGACCACGTTGAGATCGTGGGAGATAAAGAGGTAGGAGATCCCCAGCTCCTTGCGCAGGTCGGAGATCAGCTGCAAAATCTGGGCTTGAATCGTCACATCCAGCGCCGACACCGCCTCATCGGCGATGATCAGACCGGGGCGCTGAATGAGCGCCACACCGATGCTGACACGCTGGCGCTGTCCGCCGGACAGCTGACGGGGATAGAGGTCATAGCACTCCTCGGGAAGTCCCACGCGGGCGATAATCTCCCGCACACGGCGCACCCGCTCCTCCCGGTCATACTTTCCGTAAATGCGCAGCGGCTCCTCCAGAATCCAGCCCACCGTTCTGCCGGGATTGAGGCTGGAACCGTGGTCCTGAAAGACCATCTGGGGGCGCTTTGTATAGTGCGTATAGCTGCCGGTATAGTCGCTCACCATGCCCAACAGCGTCTTGGCCAGCGTACTCTTGCCGGAGCCGGATTCCCCCACCAGGCCCAAAATTTCGCCGCGGTAGAGGTCAAAGCTCACATCGTGGAGCACCTGCACCGTATGCTTGCGGCGCAGCACACCGGACGGGCGGTACCAGACATTCAAATCCCGTACCTCCAAAACCTTCTCTTCCATCACAGCTTCCTCCTTGTGGGGATAGCGGCGATGAGCCGCTGCGTATAGGGCGCCTGGGGATGGTAAAATACCTGCTCCGTGTCCCCCGTCTCCACGATTTTGCCCTTTTCCATCACCGCCACACGGGTACACAGCTTACGCACCACATTGAGGTTGTGGGAGATGAACAAAATGGACATATTGAGCTCTTGATTGAGTCGCTTCAAAAGCTGCAAAATCTGGGCCTGAATGGTCACATCCAGCGCCGTGGTAGGCTCGTCCGCCAACAGCAGCTTAGGGCGGGGCAGGATAGCCGCGGCAATCATCACGCGCTGCAGCATACCGCCGGAGAGCTCATGGGGGTACTTGCGATAGATCTCCTCCACGTTGTCCAGATCCACCGCCCGCAGGGCTTCCAGCGCCATGCGGCGCCGCTCCTCCCGGGACAGTTTCTCATGGACACGAAGGCACTCCTCCACCTGCGGTCCGATGCGCTTGACCGGGTTCATGGCGCTCATAGGCTCCTGAAACACCACGCAGATGTCCTTTCCCTGCCGCCGGCGCAGCTCCTCGCCGCCTGTGTGCAGCAGATCCACGCCGCCCAGCAGGATGCGTCCCTGCACATTGGCCCGGTCGTGGTCCAGAAGGCCTGCAATGGTCATGGCCGTCACCGACTTGCCGGAGCCGGACTCGCCCACCAGTCCCACGATCTCGCCGTCACCCACCGTCAGATCGATGCCGCAAACCGCCTCATGGTCACTCGTATGAAATTGCACATGCAGATCCTTGATTTCCAACATGGCACTCACCTTCTCTTCCGCCGCCGCCGACGCTGCTGCTGATCCAAAAGCCCCTCGCCCAGAAGACTGAAGCCCAAAATCAACAGCACGATGGTCATTCCTGTACATAGGACATACCATGGAGCGGAGCTCATATAGCTCTGGGACTCGGAGAGCATATAGCCCAGCGACACATCCGGGGAACGGACACCGATGCCCAGATAGCTCATGCTGGCCTCGGCCAGCACGGCGTTATTAAGCCCAATCACCAGCGTAGGTAAAATCACCGCACGGGTATTGGGCAGAATATGCATAAAGATAATTCGAGCGTGTCCGGCGCCCATGAGCTGGGCACTTTTCACATAGTTCATTTCCCGGTGGCGGGCAAATTCACTGCGCACCACGCGGACATATCCGGGAATAAAGGCCACCGAAAGGGCCAAAATCACGTTATACTTTCCAAAACCTAAAATAGAGATAAAAACCAGCGCCAGCAAAATGCTGGGAAACGCGGTCAGCGCATCGTTGACGCGCATGAGAATATCATCCACCACACCGCCGAAATAGCCGGTCAGCGCGCCCAGTGTCACGCCCACGACAGCGCCCACTGCCACAGTGCAAAGTGAGATGGAATAGGTGGTAGAGAGTCCCTTCATGGCGCGGCTGAAGATGTCGCGTCCGAAGTTATCCGTACCGAAAAGGTGCTGCCACGACGGAGCCTGCGAAACAGCGGCTGCGTTCATGGCCGAGGGATCCCACGGTGTCCAGACACAACCCACCACTGCCAGCAGTGTGATGACGGCAGTGAGGATCATGCCGATCTGAAGATAGGCGTTATGTTTTTTTCTATGCATCTTTGCCCCTCCTCACCGCAGGCGCAGCCGGGGATCCAGCCGCTGATTGATGAGATCCGCCACGAAGTTCACCAGCACCACCCAAAAGGCCATCAGCACAATGATCGCCTGCACCACCGGGTAGTCCCGGTTGGAGATAGAGCTGAGGAGCAGCCGTCCCAGACCGGGGATGGCAAATACCTGCTCCACCACCACGCTGCCGGCCACTGTATCGGCAATGGTCATGGCAAGAAATGCCACCGTCGGCACCACGGCGTTGCGGAGCACATGCCGATAGAGAGTGACGCGGCGGCTGTTGCCGCGGCTGTAGGAGGTGCGGACATAATCCTTGTGCATCTCCCCCAAAATACCGCTGCGCAGCATTTTCAGCGTCATGGCAATGCGCGGCAGGGCGATGGCAATGGCGGGGTACAACAAGTAGCGCACGCTGCCCCAGAAATCCTCCGCCGGGTTCACAAAGCTGCCCGGCTCAAACCAGTGGAGCGTGATGCCAAACAGGAAGGTGAGCAAAATGCCCACAAAGAAAGGGGGCACGGACATGGTGATCTGTCCCAGCACATTGAAAAAGCGATCGATCCAGCCCCGCCGGTCAGCGCAGAGGATACCCAGCGGCACGGAAACCACCGTAATGAGCAGGAAAGAGAGCGCCGTCAGCAGCAGCGTAATGCCCAGTTTCCCGGAGATCATGTCCGCCACCGGCATACTGTAGCTGTACGAGGTACCAAAATCTCCCTGCACGAAGTGGATGATCCAATCGAAGTAGCGCACAAAGAAGGGGCGGTTCAGACCCAGCTCCTCCCGCAGCGCCTCCACGCGCTCCGGCGTGGCCTCACTGCCCAGCAGTGTGTTGGTGGGGTCGCCGGTGATGACCTGAAAGGCCAGAAACGCTAAGAAAGAGACGATCAGCATGGTCAGCAGCATCATCCCCAATTTCTTCGCTGCACTTTTCATGCCGATCGCCTCTTTCTCTCTACGGCGCAAAGCCGTTTGTAGTTTTTTTCTTACTTTACTTAGTGTACTGGACAGTGGAGAGATCCAGCACAAAGGTGGGATAGAACTCCAGTCCCGTCAAATTCTGCCGCATGGCGACCAGATCGCACAAATCCTGAATATACAGGTTGGCGGCATCCTCCGTCAGCAGTGTCTCCATCTCCTTGTAGATGGCGGTCTGCTGGGCGTCGTCCTTGGCGGCAACGGCCTGTGCAAACAGCTCGTCGTACTTGGGGTTATTGTAGTTGATAAAGTTCTTGGCGTTGTCGGAGGTAAAACGCTCCAGCATCGCCCGGGCCGTCATATTGTGGGCGTCCAGACCCACCACAGTGGCCTGGAAGTTCCGGCCCTTATAGGCCTCATCGTACCAGGTCTGCCACTCTACCTGCTGGACGGTCACATTGATGCCCACAGCGCGCAGCTGCTCGGCAACCACCTCAGAGGTATCCACATGGGGCTTATTGTTGGAAGCCACCATGATGGTCATATCAAAGCCGTTGGGATAGCCGGCCTCTGCCAGCAGCTCCTTGGCCTTCTGAGGATCATACTTATAGTGGTCCGTCAGCTCCGGCATAAAATACTTGGTAAACGCCGGATACATGCTGCTGCCCAGTGCCGTACCGTGTCCATCTGCCACAAAGTCCATGATAGCCTGCCGGTCAATGGCATAGCACAGTGCCTGACGCACTGCCTTGTTGTTAAAAGGCTCCACATTGTTGTTGAGGTACACCGCCTGCACCAGATTCATGGTACCCTCCAGAATCTGGAAGTCCTCCAGCTGGGCAGCCTGGGCACTGGTCAGGTGGGCGCAAAGGTCCACACTGCCGCCCTTGAGTGCCATGACCAGAGCGGTGGAATCCTCGTAGATCTGGTAGGTCACCTTGTCCAGCTTGGCACCCTCGCCCCAGTAATCGTCAAACTTCTCAATGACGATGTTCTCCTGCGGAGAGCGGGAGACATACTTAAAGGGGCCGGTACCCACCGGCTTGGTGGCCAGATCCTCGGCGTTGGCGGGCACAATGGCCACGGTCAGATAGCTGAGGAACTCCAAATTGGGTTCGTCGATCGTGATGACTACGGTCTTATCATCAGGCGCAGAAATGTCCTGAATAACAGAAAGCGCCGGCACCAGGGGCGTTCCCTCGGATGCGTCGGCGCAGCGGCGGATGGAATAAACCACATCTTCCGCGGTGACCGGCTCTCCATTGTGGAACTTCACGCCCTCACGCAGGGGGAAGGTATACGTCCGACCGTCCTCAGACACAAGGCAATCGGCAGCCACAGCGTAGATCAATTCGCCATCGGAATTGGGTTTAACCAATCCTTCGTAAATGTTGAACATAACCTCTCTGGTTCCTGCCGATACACTTTTGTGCGGGTCAAGACTGTCTTCCAGGTCCTGCGCAATGCCCACCACGATCTCGTTGGCGGCTTCGCGCTTTTCGTAGCCATGATTTCCTTCGGCGTTCTGATTGTTGCTGCTGTCTCCACAACCGGCGAGTACAGCGCCCATCATTACCAACGCCAGGAAAAGAGCAGGGATTCTTCTTTTCATAGTCTTCTCCTTCTTTGCCGCCCTTTCGGCGGCAACATAGAAATATGGTGTGCTCTATTCAATTGTCTTTGTGAAAGTTATCACATTCGTGAATGTACCACATTTTTGCCTATTTTGCAAGGATTATTTTCCTTACTTCCCGCATAAGAGAGGGGTATTCCGTCGATTTGGGCACATATTCTGCAAAGAAAAGAGCGGAAGTCCGCCCCATTTCCATATTTCCGTATTTCTCTCAGTTTTCCACTTCGATGCCGTCATAGTGGCCGCCGCACAGCCAGATCATCCAATGCGTAATTTTTTCCCGGGGCAGAAGGCGGTTAATGAGCAGCGACATCAGCACACCCACGGCCGTATCCAAAATACGATTGAGAGAATAAGTCACATAGGCATCCACCGGCTGATTGAAAAGCAGGATGCACAGCATTACGCCGCCGGGTTGGATGGCGCCGGGCCAGTGGAGCAGCTGTCCGGCCAGAATCAGCAAGACAACTCCTACAAAGAGGAGCAGCAGCATCAGAATGTGTTTCCCGCCCTGCGGGTAGATTTTGATATAAATGCTGAAAAGGAACATCCCCAGCAGACCACCGATGATGGTACCGAACAGACGGTTACCACCGTGGAGACGGGAGGTAGCCATATCGCTGCCCATGCCAAACACAGCGCCAATACAGGCAAACGTAGGATTGCGGTCCAAAAGCAGGTACAGAAGCGCACACAGTGTCGCCGAGCAGGCTGTTTTGATATTGCGCATACCGATATGAATTTTCCCATGGTGCGGTTCTGTCATTCTCTCGCTCCTTTTGTTCACAAAAAATTAACACTGTTTTCCATTATATCAATCAAATTTGGAAAAGCAAGGCTTTTCCAAATTTTTGTACAAAAAGGTACAGCATCTTTTACCTCGTGTCTTCTTTTCTGGAGTTTTTTTCCATTTATTGAAATATAGATCCGCGCAGTTTTTCTCTGTCCTCTAAAACGAACGAAAGCGAAACTTGACACACTCGAATCTATGGATATAATAAATTTGTTTTGCCCTTTTATTATATGACAGTTTAAAGGAGTTCTACAATGAAACTGAAAAAAGGTATCATGTCTGCCGTGGGCGTGCTGATTGTTGGTATTAGCGTTGGTTTTTTCAAGATGGCTTCCTTTGGTGTTGATCCCTTCCAATCTCTCGTAAGCGGTGCTAACCAGCTGATTCCCATCCATTATGGAACGATGTTTCTGCTCTTTAGCGCTGTTCTTCTGATTTTTACGATTTTTTTTGACCGCCATTATATTGGCGTCACTACCTTTGTCTCTCTGTTCCTGTTGGGCTATGTGGCAGAATTCACTCACGAATTGCTACTGGCGGCCTTCCCCTATGCTTCTATGGCTATTCGTGTGGTGGCCTTTCTCTTCGGCTTTACCATTTTGTGTTTCGGTTCTTCCATTTACATAACCGCCGATCTGGGCGTATCCTCCTATGACTCGGTCGCACTAATTATAGTAAACAAATGGAAGATTGGGCAATTTAAGTATATCCGCATCTGCACCGATCTGGCGTGCGTCATCGGCGGCTGCATTCTCTTCCTGCTGGGCGGCGGCACTCTGCGGGACGTAACCTCCATCATCGGCGTAGGCACCATTGCCACCGCCTTTTGTATGGGTCCTCTCATCGACTTATTCAATCGCACCGTTGCCATCCCTATGTTGTATGGCTCCCATGGCAAAGAGGATTGTGTCTCTCCCTCCGCAGAATAAAGTTCAAATTTAGACATAAAAAAAAGGAAGCAGATGGCTCTGCTTCCTTTTTTTATTCATTTCTCTTACTTGCCGAAGTAACGGTTCAGCAGGCCCTCGAAAGCCTTGCCGTGGCGAGCCTCATCACGAGCCATCTCATGGACGGTGTCGTGGATCGCATCCAGGTTGTACTTCTTAGCCAGCTTAGCCAGCTCGAACTTACCGGCGGTAGCGCCATTCTCAGCATCCACGCGCATAGCCAGGTTCTTCTCGGTGGAGTCGGTCAGCACCTCGCCCAGCATCTCGGCGAACTTGGCAGCGTGCTCAGCCTCTTCCAGGCCGGCCTTCTCCCAGTACATACCGATCTCGGGATAACCCTCACGATGAGCCACGCGAGCCATAGCCAGATACATACCGACCTCGCTGCACTCGCCCTCAAAGTTGGCACGCAGGCCCTCGATGATTGCCTGCTGCACCTCGGCGGGCACATCGGCGCCGAAGGACTTGCCCACGCCCACAACGTGCTCAGCAGCCCAAGTCTTCTCAGCAGCCTGCTCCACGAACTTGTCGCCGCTCACATGGCACACAGGACATTCAGCGGGAGCAGTAGGACCCTCATGTACATAACCGCAAACAGAACATACCCACTTTTTCATAACATTTTCCTCCATTAAATTAATTTTATTTTACTTGTTTACGCTTTCAAGATGATTTCTATCTTCAAAGCGTCAGCTTACTTAAACTGCTTTTTCTTTTCTTAGACACTCTTCACAGCAGCCGTAGAAGGTGACATCGTAGCCGTCCACCCGGCCTTCTCCTGCTACATCCGTATCCGAAACACAGTGAAAAGGTACATCGGTGATCTTGCCGCAGCAGCGACAGACGAAATGATCATGTGGCCGGAGATCGCAGTCATACCGCTCCTCCCCGTCCACATGGCCGACGACCCGTACTATGCCTTCCGCCCGAAATTGGGCCAGATTACGGTAAACTGTAGCCAGAGAGATATTGGGGATTTCCTCTTTTACTTGGGCATACACCCACTCTGCTGCCGGATGACAGTCCGTCGAGCGGATACAATTTAGAATTGCCTCCCGCTTGTGGCTGTGCCTTTTGCACTTTTCCATGGGCCGCACCATCCTTAATGCTAATGATTATCGATTGCATTTGTATAGTAACACGGCGCAGACAGTTTGTAAAGAGTTTTTTTGAAATTTCTCAAAAAATTTTTAAAGAAAAACTCACCGGATCGCAAGAGAAATCCGGTGAGTTTCTATTCTGCAATTACTCGGCCTCAGCCAGAGCCTTCGCCTCAGCGATGGCTTTCTCCTGTGCAGCGGCGGGGCAATCCTCATAACGAACAAAGTTAAAGGTAAAGCTGCCGCGGGACTGGGTCATAGACCGCAGATCGATGGCATAGGTGCTCATCTCAGCCATAGGCACCTCCGCCGTGATGATCTGACCACCGTCGTCCGTGGGATCCATACCCATAACACGGCCGCGGCGCTTGTTCAAATCGCCCAGCACATCGCCCATGTAGCTATCGGGCACGGTGACCTTCACCTCACCCACAGGCTCCAGCAAAACGGGGTTAGCCTCGGCCAGAGCCGCCTTGTAAGCCAGCTGTGCTGCAGTCTTAAAGGCGATTTCAGAGGAGTCCACAGGGTGATAGGAGCCGTCATACAAAACGGCCTTCAGATTCACCAGCGGATAGCCGGCCAGAGGACCGTGAGCGCAGGCCTCACGCAGACCCTTCTCAACGGCAGGGAAGTAGTTCTTCGGCACGGAACCGCCGAAGACCTCCTCAGCAAAGACCATCTCCTCCTGCTCGGGGTTGGGCTCGAAGCGGATCCACACATCGCCGAACTGGCCGGAACCGCCGGTCTGCTTCTTATAGCGGCCCTGCTTCTGGACGGTCTTGCGGATCTTCTCACGATAGGGCACGCGGACGGTCTTCAGCTCGGACTCTACGTTAAAGCGGGTCTTCAGCTTGCTGACCAAAACGTCGATCTGCATATCGCCGGCGCCGGAGAGCACCATCTGGTGGATCTCACTGTTGTTGACCAGCGTAAAGGTGGGATCTTCCTCGTTCAGCTTGAACAGGCCCTGTGCGATCTTGTCATCCTGACCGCGGGTCTTGGGATAAATCGCGACAGAGTAGCAGGGAGCGGCAAAGGGCAGCTGCTTCATAGAGACGACCTTACGGGCATCGCAGAGGGTATCGCCGGTCTTGACCTTCTCCATCTTGCCGATGGCACCGATCTCGCCGCAATCCAGCTCCTTGACTTCCACAGCCTTCTTGCCCTGCATCACATACAGGCGTCCTATCTTTTCCGACTCGCCGGTACGGGCATTGACCATCGTCATATCGGGAGTGAGGGTACCGGAGAGCACCTTCACACAGGAGAACTTGCCGTACTGGTCAGAGATGGTCTTGAACACAAAGGCCGTGGGAACACCGCCGGGAGAAACAACGAACTCCTCACTCTCGCCGTCCTGACGGGTAGCCTTATGGTAGTTGCCCTCCACGGGGTTGGGCAGCAGATCCACAATGTTGTCCATCAGCATCAAAGAACCCATGCAGTTGATGGCAGAGCCGCACAGAACCGGGAACAGGCTCAGCTCACGGACGCCCTGACGCAGGCCGGAGATCATCTCGGCATAGGTGAAATCCTCACCGGAGAAGAACTTCTCCATGAACTCCTCGCTGGTCTCCGCCACGGACTCCTTCAGCGCATCGTTGAACTCGGTGACGACATCGGCCTTATCCTCGGGGATCTCGATCTCGACACGCTTGAGATCCTGCATCTCATAGGCGCGCTTATTAAGTACATCGATGAGGCCGGTCACGTGCTTATCCTCATCCCAGATCGGCACGACCAGAGGCGCGATCTTCTTACCGAAGTGCTCACGCAGAGCCTCAAAAGTCTCATTATAATCACTGTTTTCCTCGTCCGTCTTGGAGATATAGATGAAACGAGGCATATTCCGCTCCTCGCAGTATTTCCAAGCCTTTTCCAGACCAACAGAGATACCGTCCTTGGCAGAGCAGACAATCACGGCGGCATCGGCAGCTCTCAGAGCCGCAACGACTTCACCGGAAAAATCAAAAGCACCCGGGGTGTCCAGCACATTGATGCGGCAGCCCTTATACTCCAGCGGAGCAATCGCCGTGGAGATAGAAATCTGACGCTTGATCTCCTCGGCATCATAGTCGCAAACAGTATTTCCGTCTGCCACACGGCCCATGCGATTGATGGCACCGGTCATATACAGAAGACTCTCTGCCAGCGCGGTCTTGCCGCTGCCGCTATGACCCAACAGGCAAACGTTTCGAATGTTTTGTACAGAATAGTTCATGACGTTCCACTCCTTATGTTTGGTGCAATACCGGCGGTTCCCTCGCATTTTGCCGGGCTGCTCGCAGCCCTCTGCGAATTCGACCACCCGTTTAATGGCTCGATTATATAATATTTTCACATAAAACACAACCGCATTTTCCGGATTGTTTAGTAAAAATTCACAGTGCAATTTTGGCGTATTTGTTAAAAGCAAAACCAGCCTTCTTCTCCTTTCTTTCCCCGCAAAAGCCGTTCCTCTTCCCTTTTCGCAAAAGAACTCCCCGAATTTCGCCACTTATGCACTTTTTGCAAACCTTTTTGCTGCCGCTCCCAAAGCGCAATCCGCTGTTCTTTGTCCGCTGTGAAAGGAAAAAGCCCCGACCGCGAAAACGGTCGGGGCTTTTCAGCGCATATTCTTGTCAGCTTTTTGCTATGAGAGGGCATCTCATTCGTACTTGATGAGGCTGGCCAGCAGCCACACCGGCAGCAGCCACAGCAGCTGGAAAAGCAGCAGAGAACCGCCGGTTAGCGACTGATAGGCCGCCGCATTGGTAAGATAATAGGACAGCAGCAGTCCACACAGACTTCCCAGCCAGCACAGCATCGTACCGGCCTTCACCACCTTGCGGCAGCGCCGGCTGCCCGTCACCGTCTCAGCAAAGGGCATCAGCCCCTCCCGGTACAGCACGGCACAGGCGCAGTGCGCCTTCTCCCCGCGCAGATCTGACAGTGCCAGTCTTGTGGAGATATCGGGATACACCACCTTGGCATCTACGCCGAATTTCCGCTTTAAAAGCCCCGGCGTAATGTTGGCACCGCGCACCGCCAGCACCGGCTCGATCCGGCTGCGGCGCAGGGCGCGCAGTGCCCATTCTACATTGCGGGAGGGCTGGTATTTGATGGCAAAGATGGCGATGAGCTGTCCGTCCACCGCCAGGAAAACACCGGTCTTCACCTTCAATTCCCGTGGAAGCGTGATATGCAGCTTTTTCATGCAGTAGGCACTGCCCATGGTCACTGTCTCGCCGTGAATCGTGCCCTCCACACCACCTTCTTCATAGTAGTGCAGATCCTGCAGCTCTTCATAATGGCCGCCCTCGCTCATGAGCATCTGGTCAAAAATAGGGGCCAGCTGGCTCTGGGCGGCACGGGTCACCGTCGCGGCATAGGAGGTCACCTTGCCGATCTCCTCGCCGTAAATCTTCAAGCCGTTGAGACTCACCGTTCCCGGTGGGAACACATCGCTGTCGCCCACCACCATCCGGCGGTTGCCACCGGCCCAGGCGGCACCGGCATAGCCCGCCACAGCGCAGCCGCTGCGACCCAGCCGTCGATTCAGATTCCGAAGCGGCAGCGCCCCGGTCAAGGGCAGGCTGAAGGGCAGCGAAGATGCCAAAAGCGCCGACCACACCCAGAAAAATTCATCCATCCGTTCTCCGCCAAGGCACACCACGCCGCTCAGCAGCGTGCAGGCTGCCAACACCAGCGGCAGCAGAACCTTCTGCCAGCGGCAGGAAAAATCCTCCTCTTGGGAAAGGCGATAAAAGCCCCGGATCTTTCCCTTCTGTTTGCAGGCGCCTGCCGCCGTCTGCGACACAGCGTAGGGCGGGCAGCCGCCCAGATCCGTCAGTCGATAGATCTCCCGGCGCATGGACGCCGTGAGCAGCTGTCCTACAAGGCACAACCAAATAAGTACAGCCACCGGAGCGGCAAGCGGGAGATGCTGCGCCTGTCCGGTCACCGCGCAGTAGACGCAATCCCCCAGCACGGCCAGCAGCGGCAGCACCGCCGCCGCCTCACAGCGCACCTTTCCATGGCGCAGGCTCTTCCAGCCCGTGCGCCATACCTCCATGGCACACAGCGCCGTCAGCAAAAGAAGTCCGCCCATGACACCGCAGCGCAGCATGACCTCTCCGCGCCACAGCTCCGGCATCCATTCCGGCTTCCATG
>JAHHSH010000045.1 GCA_020025345.1 Oscillospiraceae bacterium
TGCATCAAAAGTGTTTCGCTTTTCTGGTGCGCGAGGCGGGACTTGAACCCGCACGCCCGTAATGAGCACTAGAACCTGAATCTAGCGAGTCTGCCAATTCCACCACTCGCGCGCGTCTATTCTATTTTTAAGAGAATGGTGCGAGTGATGGGACTTGAACCCACACGTCCTATCGAACACAAGCACCTCAAGCTTGCCTGTCTGCCTATTCCAGCACACTCGCAAATCAATCCTCAAAAATCGAATGCTTGCTTATTATAACACTTCTACAGCTTTTGTCAAGGGGGTAAGTGAAATTTTCCTCCCCGTCATGGCAAACAGGGAGGTTTGTATTCCGCTTCTCGATATGTTATACTCACCTTACAGCTGGGAGAGCACCTGCCCGATGGGGCCGTCGATCACCAGATCCGCCCCCACATCCGCGCCGGTCTGTCCCTTGTTGATGACCACCAGCTTGTGGCCGCGATAGTAGCGAACCAGACCCGCCGCCGGATAGACCACCAGCGATGTTCCTCCGATGATGAGCATATCTGCCTGCCGGATATAGCGCAGGGCCTGATCCATCACTGCCTCGTCCAGCCCCTCCTCGTAGAGCACCACGTCCGGCTTGATGGCGCCGCCGCACTTACAGTGCGGGATGCCCTGGCTCTCCGCCACAGCCTCCACGCCGTAGAAGGCATGGCAGCGCTCACAGTAGTTGCGCAGGACGCTTCCGTGGAGCTCCAGCACCTCGTGGCTGCCGGCTGCCTGATGGAGGCCGTCGATATTCTGGGTAATGACTGCCTTCAGCTTTCCCTCCCGCTCCCACTGCGCCAGCTTCAAATGGGCCGCATTGGGCTTGGCATCCAGCGCCAGCATCTTCGTGCGGTAGAAATCAAAAAACTCTTCCTTGTGCTGCACATAGAACGTGTGGCTCAGCATGGTCTCCGGCGGATAGGCAAATTTCTGGCTGTACAGACCATCTACGCTGCGGAAATCCTTGATTCCCGATTCCGTGGACACGCCGGCGCCGCCGAAAAAGACGATGTTATCGCTGCTGTCCACCATTTCCTTTAATTTTCTGATTTTTTCATCCATCGTTGTCCCCCTCCATCTCATATTTTTTATTAGGAGTTTTCTTATGAACATTCAGATTTTTGGTATGCGTAAATCCTTCGATACGAAAAAAGCGGAGCGCTGGTTCAAAGAACGGCGCATCAAGTACCAATATATCGACCTTGCCAGCAAGGGGCTCTCCGCCGGAGAGTATCGCAGCGTAAAGGCCGCCGTGGGCTACGAGGCACTGGTTAACAAGGACTGTCGCGCCTACAAGGAGCTGTACATGGCCTACATCACACCGCAGGCAGCGGAGGAAAAGCTGCTGGAATATCCGGATCTCTTCAATGCGCCTATCGTCCGCAACGGAAAGCAGGCCACTGTCGGCTTCCACCCGGAGGTCTGGCAGACCTGGGAGTAATTGCAGTATACCACAAATCCTCCCGCCGCGGTATCCCCCGGCAGGAAATACGCGAAAAGACCGCCCGCAGGCGGTCTTTTTTATTTCCTCTCATCCATTGGTGTAAGCGTGCTCCACCCGCACGACAGCATAGTAGCTGCCGGGGAGCAGACGTACGCGCGTGCGGATCTCCTCCTCAATG
The DNA here is from genome assembly GCA_020025345.1 of Oscillospiraceae bacterium. Lineage (GTDB taxonomy): Bacteria > Bacillota > Clostridia > Oscillospirales > Oscillospiraceae > Vescimonas. The sequence continues at coordinate 1,638 of JAHHSH010000045.1, forward strand.
GCAGACTCGCTCTTCTCCCCTCCGAAAGGCACGGCCACATCGAAGATGAGGTTCGTATGGCTCGGCCCTGTGACCATGCGGAAATCGTGAATGGTGGCGTTTGTCTCCACCTCCTGCACCAACTTCTCCACACGGCTGCGCATTTCCAGGGTCTTTTCATCATTGGTCACGATAGGATCCATGTGGATCACTGCCTCGCAGCCCAATTCCTCCGCCAGTTCCATTTCGATACTGTCGATCACATCGTGCAGCTCCAGAATATCGCCGTCGGACGGTACCTCGGCATGGAGGGAAATCATCATCCGGCCCGGGCCGTAGTCGTGTACCACCAGATCGTGGATACCGCACACCTGCGCATGAGCCATGACCAACTCACGGATATGCTCCACCAGCTCCGGTGCCGGGGGCTGTCCCAACAGGGGATTGAGCGTCTCAACGGCAGCTTTCCACGCGGAAATGAGGATGAACACTGCCACCAGCACGCCCACCCAACCATCGATCATCAGATGGGTGAAATGACTCACTGCCATGGCGATGAGTACCGCCAGCGTGGAGAGAGTATCGGAAAAGCTGTCCATTCCTGTGGCCACCATGGCTGCGGAGTTGATCTTCTTGCCGATAACCCGGTTATAAAACGCCATATACAGCTTCACAGCGATGGACACCAGCAAAATCGCCACCGCCAGACCGCTCACCGCCACCTCTGTGGGATGCATAATCTTTTTTACGGAGGACTGTGCCAGTTCCACACCCATCAGCAGAATCAGTGCCGACACCACCAGACCCGAGATATACTCAAATCGTCCGTGGCCGAAGGGGTGGTGCCTGTCCGGCTTTAACCCGCCCAGACGAAAGCCCAGCAGTGTCACCACCGAGGAGCCTGCATCTGACAAGTTGTTGAATGCATCCGCTGTGATGGCGATGGAACCGCTCATTTGTCCGGCAAAGAATTTGCCAATGAATAAAAGGACATTCAGCGCTATCCCCATCACACCGCACAGCTGTCCATAAGCGCGGCGCACAACCGGGTCACTGGTGTTCTCCCGGTTTGGGATCAGCCATTTAGATAATAGTGCTATCACTTAACTGTTCCTTCTTTCCTCTCACTTTGTCCCCCAAAAGCCACCGCTTTGTCAGCCAGTGACACAGAGGGATCATGTATAAAAGCACCATGTAGGGGATGGCCCTTGCGTCCGCCCCCAGCATATGCAGCGGGATACTGCCCGCGATATTCCACGGGATCATGGCAGCCAGCACAATACCGCTGTTCTCCAGATCCACCGCCAGCTCCTCCTTGGAAGCGCCCCGTCTTTCATAGGCATCCCGCAGCAGCGGCTCGCCCATCATCACCACGATGCTCTGGTTACAAAGCACCATTCCCGCCGCAACACACGTCACCACCGCAGCCGGGAACAATCCACAGCGCTCAGCACACTTCTCCACCCAGCTTCGCACGCCGTCCAGTGCGCCGATTCCCGAGAGAAGCCCCGCATACAGTCCCGTCACCATCACCAGCACAGAGGACTTCACCATAGAGATGACACCGCCGCCGGCAAGGATCTTTGCCAGTTCCTCCGCCGCCGGTTGGTATCCCATGAAGGTGGCCTGCAGCGTCTCCCCCAGTCCCATGTGCTGCACAAAAACAGCCACCAGAAAAGCCGCAATGCTGCCCGTTGCCAGCGTTGCGCGGATGGACAGGTGAAATAGAGGCAGTATCAGCATCAGCACCGCCGGCAGCACTGTCCACCACGAGATATTGTAGCTGGCGCTGAGCGTATCCAGCAGCGCCTCGTCCACACCCTGAATGGGGTTGCGGACAGACAGCACCGCATAAACCGCCACAGAGAGCGCCATTGGGAGCCAGCCGGTCTTGAACATATTGCGCATATTCACCCGCTGCTCTGTCCCGGTCAGCGCCGCCACCAGAGCCGCACTGGAGGAAGCCGGTGAACAACGGTCTCCAAAGTAGGCCCCCGCCAGAATAGCACCTGCCGTCACCGGCACGCTCACATCGCCGCTGCGCGCCAGCGCGATCAGGATGATCCCCGCTGTGCCTGTCACACCAAAAGATGTTCCCAGTGCATAGGACAGCAGGCTCGTCAGCAAAAACGCCACCAGCACAAAGAGCTTGGGCGTAATGATGCGAATGCCATAATAAATAAAAAAGGTAATGGTACCACTGCACCGCCAAAGTCCGGTGATCGCACCGATCACCAAAAAGACGCCCAGCACCGGGATCAGCTTGGCTCCCTCACGGCGCATCATGTCCCACATCTGCGCCGGGGTATAACCACGCCGCAGCCCCAGCAGCCAAAAGAGCACCACGCCAAACAGCAGCGCAGGCAGCGCCGAGATGCCCTTCACCACAGAAAAGAGCATGGCTGCCAGAAAAAGGCCGAAAGCAGCGATCATGCTCATTGTCCGTGAATCTCCAATTCCATCCGGCAGCACAGCTGATCGAGATCCTCATCGGTGGCCGCGGGCAGACGAAGCCGTCCACCGCAGACGGGGCAGATGAGATCCACTGCATCCCGGCCCACGCGGATGCTGTACTGCTTGCTGCCGCAGGAGCAGTGGATGCCGCCGCGGCTGGCGATCTCCTTCAGCTCCGAGAGCACCTCATACATAATTACATTGTCGGTAAAGGCCTCCGGGTTCTCATTCTTCTCCTTCTCCGCCCGGATGGCAAGTCCCTCCAGCGCAGAGCGCACCTGCTGCTCCTCCCCCACATAGCAGCACAGCTGCCGTGTCTTGGGGCAGGCAAGGCCGATGCCGCGGCCCTCCAGCACGCTCTCCACGCTGCATTCGGCCTGGTGGGTCTCACCGCACAATCCACAGGGGACCCACAGGCGGAACTTCGTGCCGTCCGTCTCCACCCGCAAAGAGGTTTCGCCGCACTGGCACTCCATATTGGCAGCTGCTGCCGACAGAGCAAAACGGCTGCGCTGGTGCATGACCACCTTGCCGCACTTGGGGCACAAATAGCCGAAGCTACGCATTTCTTCCATACGATCCATACGATTTCTCCTCGCATTTCTATCTAATTAAACTAAAATATTATACTCCATTTTCTCTTGCATTTCCAGTACCTTCCCCGTTTTTCTCATGCTCGTGCGATGCATATTTTTCGTGTCGCAGGGTAAAATAGGAAAAACGCATGAGAGGGGAACACGACTATGCAAACAAAACGACTGGGGCCTCAAACACTACGGCTCTCCCATCCGCCCAGTGTGGTGTCCTTTGCCAACATCGGCGGAAAGATGGAGGGCGAGGGGCCGCTGGCAGATTTCTTCGACAATCTCTCCACCGACTCCTTCTTCGGCGCAAAGACATGGGAGCAGGGCGAGTCCGTCATGCAGCACCGCGCGCTGGAAACGGCGCTGGAAAAGGGCGGGCTCACCGCCAGCGATCTGGACTTTGTGCTGGCCGGGGATCTTCTCAACCAGTGCATTGGCACCACCTTCGCCCTGCGGAATTTCCACGTCCCCTTCTATGGAATCTACGGTGCCTGTTCCACTATGGGCGAGGGGCTGTCGCTGGCATCGCTGCTGCTGGATGGCGGCTTTGCCCATCTTGCCGCCGCTATGACCAGCTCCCACTACTGCGCCGCCGAACGGCAGTTCCGTATGCCCACGCCCTATGGCAACCAGCGCACCCCCACCGCCCAGTGGACAGCCACTGCGGCCGGCTGCTGCATCTTAGGTGCCCAGGGTGACGGGCCTTATATCACCCACGTCACCTGCGGCAAGATCGTAGATATGGGCATCACCGATGTCAACAACATGGGGGCTGCCATGGCACCGGCCGCCTACGACACCCTCCGTGCCCACTTTCAGGCCACCGGCGAAAAGCCGAAGGACTATGATCTGATCCTCACCGGAGATCTGGGCGCTCTGGGGCACGAGATCGTCATCGACCTCTTTGCCAATGACGGCATCGACATGAAGAAAAACTATCACGACTGCGGATTGCTCCTGTACGATTTGGAGGGACAGGATATGCACGCCGGTGGTTCTGGCTGCGGCTGCTCGGCCTCGGTCTTATGTGGCTATTTATTGCAGGGGATGCAAAAAAAGCGCTGGAACCGCATCCTTTTTGCCCCCACCGGAGCACTTCTCTCCCCAGTGTCCTCCTTTCAGGGGCAAAGCATTCCCGGCATCTGTCACGCCGTGGTATTTTCCAACGAGAAGGGAGACGTACAGTAAATGGAGTATCTCAACGCATTCCTCTGCGGCGGACTATTATGCGCCGTAGGACAAATTATCATTGATAAAACCGCCCTCACACCTGCCCGCATTTTGGCAGGTTATGTGGTGTGCGGTGTGGCGCTGCAGGCGGTAGGGATCTACCAGTATCTGGTGGATTGGGGCGGCGCAGGCGCCACCGTGCCCCTCACCGGCTTTGGCTACACGCTGGCTCGGGGTGTTGCCAAGGCCGTGGAAGAACAGGGCTTGCTGGGTGCCCTCACCGGAGGACTCTCCGCCACAGCAGGCGGCATCACCGCCGCCACCTTTTTCGGGTTGATCGCCGCCCTTGTGTTCCGTCCCGGCGAAAAGCGATAAAAAGAGCGTGGCTCTTGTCTTTACAGGCAAAAGTCACGCTTTTCTCTATGCTTATTTCTTCTCTGTGGGGGAAAGTATCACCACATCCAGCTTTCGCTGCAAGGCATATTGGATGGTACTGTAGGTGCCGCCGGGCTGCCCGTCGTGAACGGCAATCAGCAGCGCGGCGTGATCCACCATATAGCGATTGCGCCGCTGCATACACCCGGAAGTATACTTCTCCTGCACCAGTGTCTCATAGTCGCACGCTGCCACCAGCTGTCCATAGCGCCGCTGCTCTGCCGCCGGCCAGCGCGCACTCTGGCTGGCGCAGGGGATGGCGGCCTCCAATGTCACATCGGCGTGGCGCTGCCGCAGCTGCAGCGCTGCTTCACAGAAGTAAAAATCGCACCCCTGCGCCATACCGCAGATGAAATGGCGATACCCCTCTTCATAGGCGCTCTCCATCACATCCCACAGCCGCCGCTTCAACGCAAGGCACCGGGGATCGTTCTCATTTTGCCCCCACGGCAGTTTGCCGGGACGGTGACCGGAAAAGCAGCAGCTGACCTGTCTTGCCCGCATAGATCCATCCCCCTTCCTAGTCTTTTTATTATAGAACAAATTTTCTATTTTGTAAAGAGTTATTCTGCTTATTTGTTGCAATTACCACTTGTTTTTTCTGCCTCAGAAAGATATAGTAACTATATCTACAGGAGACAACTGTCTCCCTTTTTTAAGGAGAGCCCCCCTATGACCCATACTCATAAAACCCATAAGCTGGCAGTCACCGCCATGCTCAGCGCCGTGGCTACGGTGCTGATGATGCTGGAATTTCCCCTGCCTTTCCTCGTCCCGCCCTTTGTAAAGCTGGACTTTTCCGAGCTGCCGGCGCTGCTGGCCTCTTTTTCCTTAGGCCCCCTGTACGGCGGCGCTGTGTGCCTCATCAAGAACCTGTTTTGCTGCCTGCGCAGCACTACCGGCTGCGTCGGTGAGCTGGGCAATTTCCTGCTGGGTATCTGCTTTGTGATGCCTGCCGGCTGGATCTACCGCCGCCACAAGTCCCGCAGCCGCGCTTTGCTCGGCTCCGTGCTGGGCGCTGTGGCGATGGCTCTTTTGAGCATCCCTATCAACTATTTCATCACCTATCCCGTCTACTCCGCTTTCATGCCCATTGACGCCATCATCGAAATGTATCAGCAGATCCGCCCCGGTGTCAACGGACTTCTGGAGTGTCTGGTGCTCTTCAACGCCCCCTTCACCCTCCTCAAGGGTGCACTGGATGTGGTGTTGTGTCTGCTTATTTATAAGCCACTCTCGCCACTTCTCCATCGCTAATACATATAATGCGCGATGCCCTCCGCCGTCTGCGGAGGGCATTTTTTGACTTTTCATCCCGAAATCGCCGTGGTATAATAGAACAAATATTTGAAAGGGAGGTACATTATCTGTGGAACGCGTGATCCTGCACTGTGATCTGAACTGTTTTTATGCCTCGGTGGAGCTGTTGAGCCACCCGGATCTGTGGGATATCCCCATGGCGGTCTGCGGCGATCCCACCTCCCGCCACGGGATTATCCTTGCCAAAAATGAGCCCGCCAAGCGCCTTGGCATCCGCACAGCGGAGACGGTGTGGCAGGCCAAAAAGAAAGCGCCCGGCTTAGTGCTGCTGCCACCCCACCATAGCCTTTATCGCCACTACTCCCGCCTGATCAACGAGATCTACGGCCACTATACCGATCTGGTGGAGCCCTTTGGTATCGACGAGAGCTGGCTGGACATCACCGGCAGTATGCACCTCTTCGGCACGGACGGCAAGCAGGTGGCCGATCAGATCCGCCGCCGGGTGAAGGAGGAGCTGGGGCTCACCATCTCCGTAGGCGTTTCTTTTAATAAAGTATTTGCCAAGCTGGGCAGCGACTATAAAAAGCCGGATGCCACCACGGTCATCAGCCGCGAGAACTGGCGTGAAATCGTCTGGCCCCTGCCGGTGGACGCCCTCCTCTTCGTGGGCAGTGCCGCCCGGAAGCTGCTCAACAGCCACGGCATCAACACCATCGGTCAGCTGGCGCAGAGCTCGCCGGAGATGCTGGAAACACTGCTGGGTAAGCAGGGCTATCAGCTGCACCGTTACGCCAACGGTCTGGAGGACTCCCCTGTCCGCCCGCAGTGCGAGCGTGAGCCGGTGAAGTCCGTCGGCAACGGCACCACGTTCCCCCAGAATCTGACCCGCTGGGAGGAGGTATGCACCGGTTTGAGCCTTCTCTCCGACAGTGTGGCCCAGCGGCTTCGCCAGCAGGATCTCTACTGCGGCGGCGTGCAGGTGACCATTCGGGATGCCCAATTCAAGACCATCACCCGGCAAAAACGGCTCCCGGAGAGCACCCATCTCATGAAGGACATCTATCAGGCGGCACTGGAACTGACGGAGCGCGCATGGAAAGCCCCCAATCCCATCCGTATGCTGACAGTCACCGCCCTCTACATCACTGAGGCCGCTGAGAGCTATCAGCAGCTGGATCTTCTGGGAGTGCAGCAATCCCGCCGCAGCGAGAAACAGGAGCAGCTGGAACGGGCCATGGATTCCATTCGCGGGAAGTACGGCAAGGGTTCCATCGCCTTCGGCACCCCCGGCGAGAAGCCGTCCTTTTATGACGATTGACGGATGTTCTCCGCTGTGCATCAGCATTGATGAAAGGATGTGACCTTTGCCCATGGAAGTGGACGTAAGAAAAACCGCGCAATACTATTCCTCCCTTTCTGACACGCAGCTGTGCGACTGTGCGTACTGTATCAACTACCGAAAAACGATCAAGTCCGCCTATCCCCGGCTTGCCGATGCGCTGGCCCAACTGGGCGTCGACATTGAAAAGCCCTTCGAGACCTCTCCGCTGGAACCGGAGGAGGGGTATCTTACTTACTGCGCCTGTCAATATATCGTATTTGGCACCTGCCGCGCCACGGACTGCCAACAGGTAGATTCAGTCACACTCCGGCCTGCGCTCTCCTATCCGTCCACCGGAATCGAGGTTCCCCATTTTGTTCTGGAGCTCTGCCCGATCCGCCTGCCATGGTGCAGCTTTGACGACAGGGATGCTCCTATCTTTGAAAGGACGTGAGACAATGGATCTTATACTGCTGGGCACCGGCAACGCCATGGTCACGCGCTGCTATAACACCTGCTTTGCCCTGCGGCAGGGTGAGGACTTTCTGCTGGTGGACGCCGGCGGCGGCAACGGCATTCTTCGTCAGACGGAAGATGCCGGTCTGTCCTTCACACACCTCCACCACCTCTTTGTGACCCATGCCCACACCGACCATGTGCTGGGCGTTGTGTGGGTGGTGCGAGCTGTGGCCTCCCTCATCAATAAGGGCAGCTACCACGGAACACTGACCATCTGGTGTCACGATGTAGTGCTGGGGATTTTGGAACCTCTGTGCCGCGCGCTGCTGCCAGCAAAGCTCTCCCGTCACATCGGGGAGTCCATCCGCTTTGTCCCCATCGCCCCCGGCGATTCGCTCCACTGCCTTGGCATGGAGCTGACCGTCTTTGACATCTTCTCCACCAAGGCCAAGCAGTATGGTTTTCGCGCCGTGCTGCCGGACGGTCAGGTGCTGGTATGCTTAGGCGATGAACCCTGCCACCCGGATTGCCAAGAGCTGGTGCGCGGCTGCGACTGGCTTTTAACGGAGGCCTTCTGCCTGTACGATGACCGGGAGGAATTCCACCCCTACGAAAAGCACCACAGCACCGTGCTGGATGCCGCCAAGCTGGCGCAGGCACTGGATGTGCGCCATTTGATACTCTACCACACCGAGGATCAGACGCTTGCCACGCGCAAGGAGCGCTACAGCGCCGAGGCCCGCAGCGTCTACCACGGGCAGGTCTTTGTCCCGGATGATTTGGAAATAATTCGCCTTTCCGGCGGAGATAAATAAGGAGAGAGAGCCATGAAGAAATACGCCTACACAAATGCCTACATTCTGGACGGCACGGAGAACATGACCCCTCTGGCCGGCCACACCGTCCTCACGGACGGCGAGACCATCGTGGCCATTGTCCCCAACGGTCACGATCTCAGCGGCTACGAGGTCATTGACCTGCAGGGGCAGTATTTGATGCCCGGTCTGGTGAACCTCCATGTCCATCTGCCCTCCAGCGGCAAACCCAAGAAGAAGCCTTCTGACCCGGTGAAGCTGGTCAAGACCATGACCTCCAACAACCTGCTGCGCAAGGTCATCACGGCTATGTGCCGCAACTTTGCCAAAATGGAGCTGCTCTCCGGCGTCACCACCCTGCGCACCATGGGCGGCGTTGAGAATGTGGACACCACCATCCGCAATGAGATCCGCGACGGCAAAGTTGTCGGTCCCCGGATTCTGGCGGGTAATATGGCTGTCTCCGTTCCCGGCGGCCACATGGCTTATTCTCTGGCCTACGCCGCCAAGGATGCCGACGAGGCTGCCGCCTATGTCAAGAAGATTTGCTGGGATAAGCCCGACGTTGTCAAGCTGATGATCACCGGCGGCGTGTTGGACGCCAAGGTGAAGGGCGAACCCGGCGTGTTGAAAATGGCGCCGGAGCTGGTGCGTGCCGCCTGTGACGAGGCACATCGGCAGGGTCTGCCTGTGGCGGCCCATGTGGAAAGTCCCGAGGGTGTCCGCGTTGCGCTGGAAAACGGCGTGGATACCATCGAGCACGGCGCCGCTCCCACCGAGGAGATCATCCGTCTCTTTAAGGAGCGCGGTGCCTGCCATGTCGCCACCCTCTCCCCGGCGCTGCCTTTTGCCCTCTTTGACCGCTCCGTGAGCCATGCCAGCGAGATGGCCCAGTATAACGGCGACATCGTGTTCCGCGGCATCATCGACTGCGCCAAGGCCTGCCTTGCCAACGACATCCCCGTGGGTCTGGGCACCGATACGGGCTGCCCCTACATCACCCACTACGATATGTGGCGTGAGGTGCATTACTTCTGCAAATACTGCGGCGTCACCCCCGCTTTCGCCCTCTATACTGCGACAAAGCGCAACGCGGAGATCGCAGGTCTGGGCGATGTCACCGGCAGCATTGAGGCCGGCAAGTGCGCCGATATGATCGTCTGCGCCAAGAACCCGCTGGAGGATCTCTCCGCCCTGCGGAAGCTCTCCATGGTGGTGGCCCGCGGTCACATCATCCGCAACCCGAAGGTCAAGAAGATGGCCGAGGTGGAAAAGCAGCTGGATCAGTACCTGTAAAATGGAAGCAGGTTTTCCACAAACATCGTGCAAAATTGCAAAAAAGGCGTGACGGAAGTCACGCCTTTTTTTAGTCGATGAATTCATCTGCCTTGGCCTTAGGCAGGCTCCAGCGATAGTGGGCTGCCAACAGGCGGATCAAGATCACCACACCGCCGCCCAGCAGCAGTGCCGCCTCTTCGCTCCACAGCCGGCGCACGATCTCCCACACCAACGCACCGGCCAGCGCAGCGCAGGCATAGATATGCTTATGGAAAATATACGGCAGATCCCCTGCCATCACATCCCGCAGCACACCACCGCCTACACCGGTCAGCGTACCGAGAAATGCCACCGTGAACCAACTGCCATCCGGCAGCACACGGCAAGCCGTCTGCGCGCCGATCACGGTAAAAATACCCAGCCCCAGCGAATCACTCCACAGCAGCGTCAATTCATAGGCACGGCGCGTCTTCATCAGGCGCCGCCGCACCGCCGGGACAAAGAAAAGCGCCGCTGTCACCGCCGCCGCTGTCACCGACAGAGGGTCAGAAAAAATGGAGGGCGGCGTGATGCCCAGCATCAGATCACGGACGATGCCGCCACCCACTGCCGTGGTCAATCCCAGAACGATCACGCCCAGCATATCCATCTTCTTACGCAGGCCCGTCATAGCGCCGGACACTGCAAAAGCCACCGTACCGATCAGATTTCCGATCATCATCCAAGTATCCATTGTTTCTCCTCCATAACAAAAACAGAGTAAGCCCTTTTTAGAGCTTACTCTGTTTTGTAACCTGAAAGATGCTCGAAACTGCTCGTTTCAATTGCTTCGTCGGTGCGCATTGCGCTTTCCAGAGGGCGATCGGGATCCAGTCCGTTTGCCTGAGAGTATTACCCCTTCGGCGGCTGCAGCCCAGCACTCTCCCGTGACCCGTCATATCGCGGTATGTAATTATTTATCCTTTTTAGGTGTCTCCTCATCCGGAAGTTCATGCAGCAGCTTCAAATACTCCAGATAGTCCGTATCCAGCGGATTTTCCTTGGGTGCGTGCTTCTGGTACTGCGCCAGCAGACGGGCTGCCTTCTCCGGCGGCTGAATGGTACCGGCGCCGGAGATACAACCACCGGGGCAAGCCATGCCCTCCAGCAGGTATCCGTCGTATTCACCTCTGCGTGCCCGCTGCAGCATCTTGCGGCACTCGCGCAGGCCTTGTGCGGCCACGGTCTTGACCTCTGCATCGGGGTGTGTCCGCGCAATGACCTTCTCCACGGCCTTGGCCACACCGCCGCCGGCAGCGAAACCAACACCGGGAGCAGACGCCTGATAGTCTCCGGGAATTCCCTCCAGCTTATCCAGCTCGATATTCTTGGCCTCAAACATACCACGCAGCTCTTCAAATGTCAACACAAAGTCCACCTCACTGCGGACGCTGTTGCGGCTGGCCTCCAGCTTCTTGGCAGCGCAGGGTCCGATAAAGGCCACGCGGCAGTGGGGATCTTTTCTCTTTTGCAGGCGTGCCGTCAGCACCATGGGCGTCATGGTCATGGAGATGTAGGGTGCAAATTCAGGGAATTCCTTCTTTGCCATCACAGACCACGCCGGGCAGCAGGAGGTTGCCATAAAGGGCTGCTTTGCCGGCACATCCTCCATAAACTCCTCGGCTTCGTCCACGGCGCACAGATCTGCACCAATAGCCACTTCCACCACATCGGAAAAGCCCAGAATATGCATTGCCTCTGCAATCTGGGCGGGTGATATTTTTTCACCGAACTGTCCCCAGAAAGCAGGCGCGATCACCGCCACAACCCGGTCGCCTCGCTTGATGGAGTGCACCAGCTGGAACACCTGACCCTTATCCACAATAGCACCAAAGGGGCAGTTCACAAGGCACATACCACAGGAAACACACTTGTTGTAATCGATCTCCGCACGGCCGAACTCATCCTTGCCGATGGCGTTCATGCCGCAGGCCTCCTGGCAGGGGCGCTCAAACTTGATAATTGCATGATAGGAGCAGGAATCTCTGCACCGGCCGCACTTAACACACTTGCTCTGATCAATGTGCGCACGGCCGTTTTCAAAATACACAGCATTTCTGGAGCAGGCGTTCTCGCAGTGGCGGGCAATGCAGCCCTGACATGCGTCCGTGATCTGGAAATGGGTATCGGGACAGGCGTGACAGGCAAACTTAATAATATTGATCAGCGGGGGGTCGTAGTATTTTTCCGCAATGGCGCTCTCCTCCACGCCATCGCTGAGGTGGTTGCGTTTACCCACCTCCTGCAGGGGAAGGCCCATCGCCAATCGGATCCGTTCGCCCACAATAGCTCGTTCCAAAAAGATGGAGTCCCTCTGTTTCCCCACCTCACCAGGCAGGATCTCATAAGGCAACTCCTCAATTCGTTCATTGTAATTTTCACCGTTGTAGGCCAATTTCGCTACTTCAGCAAATACGCGTTTTCGCATATCCGCAATGCCACAGTAAATGTTTCTCATAAATCGTTTTTCTCCCCATTTTTGTCCTTCATACCATTAATTAATCGTTATATAATTAACGTATGTACCCTATTATACGAGACTTTTCGGTCAAATGCAATAGATTTATGCGATAACTTTTTCTCTTGATAATTATTTTTCCTCTCCCTTTTTCCACACGGATTCCATTGCCTTTTCCAGCTTTCCCAACGCTTTTTTCTCAATACGCGATACAT
>JAHHSH010000046.1 GCA_020025345.1 Oscillospiraceae bacterium
TCGAAATCAGTTTGCGAGCAATCGCACGTGGGTTCGAATCCCACCCGCTCCGCCATAGAAAACCGGCAGGCTTTATCGCCTGCCGGTTTTTTGATGGCTTTTTAGAGATAACGCCCCCGACTGAGCGGGGGCGTTATCAGCAAATTTCAAATTCGTGGGATTGCGCAGATACGTCGGTAAGGGCGCTGAAACTGGTTTGGCGGCTGTGGAAAGTATAGCGACAGACGATTAGAAACACTGCAGGGACCAGGTGGTTGTGTAGGTTTTTTCACTTTCCAGATGGAGCAGGTCTGCCTGCTGTTCCAGATCTTCCACCACATCCTGATGGGAGGGCAGGCTGGACCAGGGTTCCATGCAGATGTAGGGGGCGTCGGTCTGCGGCATATGCCAGAAGCCATAAATGGGCTGGTCGGGCGCAAGGAGAGTTACGCCGTGGGTCCCGGCATCACTGCGGAGAGTAACAGATCCGGGAACACCTGTTAGTACAATGGCGTCGTCGTTGAACATATCGTGATGCAGAGGAAGCTTGCTCTCTTCCAGTGGGAAGGGGGAATCTTTACCTGTAATGAAGCAGGCGGGGGTAAATTCCACCCGGCGGGGACTACACGCCGGGAACTGCAGATAGTAATCCTCGAATCCGAGTCCTTTTTCCAAAGGCACATTGATGCCGGGATGGCCGCCTAAACCAAAATACATGGTGTTTTCACCCAGATTTTCCACCTTCAGTTCCACATGCAGGATATTTTCCTGCAAATAATAACGGATGAAATAGCGGAAACGGAAAGGATACATTTCATAAAAGCGGTCCTCGCTCTCCAGCAAGAAAGTGACGGAGTCGTTGCTTTGCTGAAAAAGAGAGAATTCGGCGGTAGGAGCAAAACCGTGGATCGGCATATGATAGGTCTGCCCGCGATAGGTGTAGGCTCCGCCGGTGAGTCGGGCCACATAAGGGAAAATATTGGGGGCGCGGTCGCTCCAATAACGCTGGTCGCCCTGCCAGAGATATTCCGTGCCATCGGCTCCGCGGATGCTCATCAGCTGGGCGCCCTCCGATGAAATGCTGACTTGCAGGCAATCATTAGATATTTGTGTTCGCATTAAAAACGCTCCTTTTTTTAAAAATTTTGCGCAGTGAGAACAATCTATCTTACACCGAGAAGGCACACTTTGCAAATCATTTATAAAAGGAGAATGTGGAATACTATACAAATTAGACAAACTGCAATTGTACAATATGTTTAAATGTGAAAAAAATGACAAAAATTTTCCCATATATTTTGTCAATTCAATTGACAACAACGAAAGAAATTGATATATTATTGCTGTAACTTGCGACAAAGCAGAAGAGAAATTGCTCCGCAAAGTGCAAATTGAGGAAAGATGGGTGACCAAGCATATGAATGAAACCATTGTCTCTATGCAAGGGATCTGTAAGAGCTTTCCTGGCGTTCGAGCACTGGACAATGTCCAGTTTGAGCTTCGCTCAGGAGAGGTTATGGCCCTGCTAGGAGAAAACGGTGCAGGTAAGTCGACACTGATGAAAATTCTTAGCGGCGTTTATACCAGAGACAGCGGCACTATGGAAATCTTTGGCAAAGAATACGGAGATTTGAATACCAAGCAGGCGCAGGCTCTGGGCGTAGCGATTATTCATCAGGAGTTGAATATGTGCCCGCACCTGTCTGTGGCGGAAAATATGTTCTTGGGCCGTGAAAAGAAAAAGGGCTTCATGGTGGATAAGCGTGCCATGGAGGAGGAAGCACAAAGAGTGCTGTCCGATCTGAAAATCGACATCTCGCCCAAAGAGATCGTGGGCAATCTGCCGGTGTCCAAGCAGCAGATGGTGGAAATCGCCAAGGCACTTTCCATCAATGCCAAGATCCTGATTATGGACGAGCCTACCTCGGCATTGACTGCAAAGGAAATCGACGAGCTGTTCCGGATTATCCATCAGCTTCGTGATAATGGATGCGGCATCGTGTATATCTCCCACCGTTTGGAAGAGTTGCATCACATTGTAGACCGTGTCACCATCATGCGTGACGGTCAGTACATCACCTCCATGAACTTTAAGGATACCACGATGGATAATATTATTACCAACATGGTGGGTCGTGAGATCAAGGAGAAGTTCCCCAGAGTGGAGTGTCCCAAGGGTGAAAAGATTTTTGAAGTCAAGAATCTGAACGCAGGCAGAATGGTGCGCAACGTCAATTTCAGCATCTATGAAGGCGAGATCGTTGGCTTTGCGGGTCTGATGGGTGCCGGACGGACGGAGACGACCCGTGCCGTGTTTGGCGTCGATCCCAAGGAATCCGGCGAGATCCTGCTCGATGGCAAGAAAATCGTGATCAACAGTCCGGCAGATGCTATCCGGGCCGGTATCGTTTTGGCACCGGAGGATCGAAAAAAGGACGGCCTGTGCACCAAGCTGCCGATCCGCGAAAATATTGCACTGCCCAATCTGGACATCCTGTGCAATAAGGCTGGCATGGTAAGCAGAAAGAAAGAAGATGAGATGTGCAAAAAAGCGGTCAGCGATCTGCGCATCAAAACACCGAATGTGGAAATCAATGCCGACAACCTCTCCGGCGGTAACCAGCAGAAGGTGGTTGTGGGTAAGTGGCTGGCACGTGACTCCAGAGTGGTTATCTTCGATGAACCGACGCGAGGCATCGATGTTGCGGCCAAGGTCGAAATTTACAATATTATGAATCAGCTTAAGCAGCAGGGTATCGCTGTTATGTTCGTTTCTTCCGAATTGCCGGAGGTCATGGGGATCGCAGACCGGATCATCGTCATGTGTGATGGTCAGATCACCGGCGAAGTTATGGCGAAAGAAACCACACAGGCTGAAATTTTGACTTTGGCAACCAAATTTGAAAACAAATTTGCAGAGCAGGCCAACTAAGGAGGAACAGGAATAATGAATTCACTTACTAAATCTGTAAAAAAAGTCACGGCTGTCCGGGGCATGAGTGCGGCCCTGATCGCATTTGCCGGATGGATCGTGCTTTATATTGCCTTTGGTATTATCAATCCGCAGATTTTTGCAATGAACAACATTCTCAATCTGCTGCGCTCCATGGCCAAGTATTTGCTGGTTGGCGTGGGGCAGAGTGTCATTTTGATTACCGGCAACATCGATCTGTCCATTGGTTCTGTGGTCGCCATGAGCGCTATGATCTCTGCGACCATGATGTGTAAGGGTATTCCTGTGATTGTTGCTGTGCTGGTCACTTTGGTCTGCTGCCTGTTGGTGGGTTTGCTTAACGGTTTGCTGGTTGGCAGATTTAAGCTGCCTCCCTTTATCGCTACACTGGGCACCATGTTCTGCGCAAGAGGTGTGGGCTACATGGTCAACGGCAACCGCAATACCGATGCCATTGCTTCCGGTATCGGCAAGGAGGCCGGTGAGGCTTTCCAGAACTTCTTCTATTATGGCAAGACCCTGGGAATGTACAATGCCTTCTGGATCGCGCTGTTAATCTTCGCTGTGGTCTTCTTTGTGATGAATAAGACCCGTACCGGCCGCCATATTTATGCCATCGGTTCCAACATAGAGGCGGCAAAGCTGTCCGGTGTGAATGTATCTGCCACCGTTACCAAGACCTATCTGATCAGTGCATTCTGTGCTTTCGTGGTTGGTCTGATCCTGTGTGCACAGGCCAGCATGGGCAATATGGAGGCAGGTAACTGCTACGAAATGTACGGCGTTGCAGCCGGTGTTATCGGCGGCGTGTCTCCTCTGGGCGGCACCGGATTGCTGCTGGGAACCTTCGCGGGTGCCGGTGTGTGGCAGACGCTGGAAAATGGCCTCGGTATCATCGGAGCACCGGTTGGCCTGCAGAGAATTGTCATTGGTATCATCGTTACCGGTGCTGTTCTGGTCGACGTTGTCTTCCGTCTGGGAATTGGCTCTAAGAAGGGTAAGAAGGAAAAGAAGGCATAAAGTGTTTTCGTGTATTTTACATGGGGCGATGAGATGTCCTGTGTGAATAAATAAAAATTTTCAGGAGGACGAAAAATGAAGAGAGTATTTGCTATTCTGCTTAGCCTTGTGATGATGATTGGCTTGCTGGCAGGATGCGGCAACGCTAAGGACGAAGAAAAGGGCGGCGCCGACGAGAACTACAAGATCGCACTGATCACGATGGACTCCATTGACCAGCACTGGGTCACCCTGAATGAGGGCGCTCAGAAGGCTGCCAAGGAGCTGGGCGTAACGGTTACCTACATGGCTCCCAACACCAAGGACGACGCACAGCAGATCGAGCAGGTGAACAACGCTGTTGCTGCCGGCTGCCAGGCAATCATTGTTGCCGCAAACGGCCCTGATGCAATCACTTCTGCTCTGAAAGAGGCTTCTGCTGCCGGCGTGAAGATCATCTATGTTGACTCCCCCGCAAACATGGATGCTGAGGCTACTTTTTCCACCGATAATCAGGCTGCCGGTAAGACCGCTGGCGAGACCATGCTGGCTGAGCTGAAGGCAAAGGGTGTGACTTCCGGCTCTATCGGTATCATCAACACCAACGCTGCTTCCGACTCCACGCTGAAGCGTGAGGCTGGTTTCCGCTCCGCATTCGAGGGCACCGATTTCACCGTTCTGGAGACCCAGTATGGCGAGGGCGATGCTGCAAAGAGCCAGTCCATTGCTGAGAACTACATCACCCAGGGTGCTGTTGGTATCTTCGGTGCCAACGAGGGTTCCACCACCGGCGCAGGTAATGCCATCAAGGCTGCCAAGTCCGACACGGTTTGTGTGGGCTTTGATAAGTCTGATGCTATCCGTGGTCTGATCGACGATGGCTTCATTCTGGCTACCATGGCTCAGAACCCCGATGTGATGGGCTATGAAGGCGTTAAGGCCGCTGTCGCAGTTCTGAAGGGCGAGGATCTGGGCGGTAAGGTCGTGGATACCGGCGTTTCTGTTCTGACTAAGGAATAAAAGAAATGAAATACAAAAACGCCGGAGTTTTCCGGCGTTTTTGTTGATCTGTCAATGAATACTGTAGAGGTTTAGCTATGAAGCGTTCTGAAATTAATAAGGCACTGAAAGAATTGGAGGCTATGTGCGAGGAATATCGCTGCTTCCTTCCTCCTTTCTGCCACTTTACCCCCGAACAGTGGCAGAATATGGGGCATGAGTACGACGAAGTCCGGGATTGTATGCTGGGCTGGGATATTACCGACTACGGTCTGGGCGATTTTGACAAGGTCGGCTTTTCTCTCATTACTATTCGCAACGGCAATATGAAGATGAAGGACAAGTATCCCAAGGTCTACGCCGAAAAGCTGCTGTACTTAAAGGAAGGGCAATATTCTCCCAACCACTTCCATTGGTATAAAACGGAGGATATTATCAACCGCGGCGGTGGAAATGTGCTCATCAAGGTGTATAACAGCCTGCCGGATGAATCCATCGACTATGAGTCTGATGTTACCGTTCATACCGATGGTCGAACCTACACCGTGCCTGCCGGCTCTGTTATTCGCTTGACTCCCGGCGAGAGCATTCATGTGCAGCAGTATATGTACCATGACTTTAATGTAGAGCCCGGCACAGGCAATGTGCTGCTGGGCGAAGTCAGCCAGTGCAATGATGACAATACAGACAATCGATTCAATCCCCCGGTAGGTCGGTTCCCGGAAATTGAGGAGGACGAGCCGCCTTACCGTTTGCTCTGTAATGAGTATCCCCCTGCCAAGGAATAGAAAGGGAGTGCGGAAGAATGTATGATGTTGTTGCGTTGGGAGAACTGCTGATCGACTTTTCCACAAAGTCTGTGGACGCTGCGGGCTATCCCACGATGGCTGCCAGCCCCGGAGGAGCGCCCAGCAATTTTTTGGCTGCACTCAATGCCTTTGGTGCCAAGACGGCATTCATCGGCAAAGTGGGCGACGATGCTTTTGGAAATCTGCTGCTGGAAACCCTCACACAGGCCGGCATTGAAACAAAGGGCGTTGTGAAGGATCCGGAGGTGTTTACCACGCTGGCCTTTGTTACCTTTGATGAGCAGGGCGACCGTTCTTTCAGCTTTGCAAGAAAACCCGGTGCGGATACCCAACTGCGCTGGGAGGAAGTGGACAAAACGCTGGTGGATGGGGCCAAGGTGTTCCATTTCGGCGGATTGAGCCTGACCGATGAGCCTGTCCGAACCACAACCCGACAGGCAGTGGCCTATGCCAAGCAGCAGGGAAAGCTGCTCACTTACGATCCGAACCTGCGCAGACCCCTGTGGAAGAGTGAGGATGAGGCCAGAGAGCAGCTTTTGTGGGGCGTGAAGCAGGCGGATGTGGTCAAGATCAGCGATGAAGAGGTGGACTTCCTCTGGGGCTGCGCTCCCGAGGAGGGGGCAGATAAGCTGGTAAACGAATGTGGCGTGACACTGGCTATGGTCACCTTGGGTGCGAAGGGGTGCATTTTGAAGACCCGAAAGGCCTGCTATGTGACCGCCTGCCCCCAAGTGAAGCCCATCGATACCTGTGGTGCCGGGGATATTTTCGGCGGCAGCGCCGTCGCCAGATTGCTGGAGCTGAAGAAGGCTCCTGCAGATCTGACGGAGGAGGATCTTGCCTATATCGGTAAATTCGCCGCTGCTTCTGCCAGCTTGTCCACAGAACACTCCGGTGGGATTCCCAGTATTCAGAAGCGCAGCGAGATTTTGGAACGGATGAAAACACTGTAACTGCATAATAAAATCCGGAAGCTATTGTAGCTTCCGGATTTTTCTCTATATGTTTACTTTTGGTGCTTGGCTGCGTAAATGGCAGCGCCGCAGGCAGCCTCTTCGTTGTTCTGGGATAGAAGCAGGGGGCAACCAAAGGTGGTTTCGAAAATCTGGCACAGATGGGAGTTTTTCCGCAGACCGTTGCCGGAGCCAATCATGGCAGCGGGAGAAAGTCCGCCCTTGGTAAGATACCCGCGGTACATAGCAAACAGCTCGTCTGCCATGCCGTGCATAAAGCCGTGAATCAAATGAACAGGGGTAAAGTTGTGGATATCCAGATGCTCGATGGAGCCCTTGCGGCTGGGATCCTTGCGGGTGCCCTGGAAGGTGGTGTTGATGGTGGGGATGTCCTCCGGCGCTGGCTGCTGATCTAACAGACGGGCCATACCGTCGTAGGCGCTGACAGCTTCACCTGTGACCATTTTGACGGTTTCCTGGAAGAAGTTTTCCAGCAGAGCATAGCTTCGCCCGCCGCACAGGGAGGCACCCACTAACAGCCAGCCACCATCGGGAAAAGGTCTGGTTTCCAGCGTTTCGGTCTGAAGATAAGTGGGGGAGTAGACGGAGATCTGGCTGCCGGTGCCAACATTGACCAGAAGGACATCGGTTCGCCCTCCGGTGGCGCCGAGGAAACTGGCCTGATTGTCGCCGATGCCCGCATAAACAGGCACACCCAGAGCGCCGGTGCCCAAACAGGGCGTTTCCATGATGGGCGGAATCATTTCTTCTCCGATCCCGGCCTTTTTGAGGGCTTCCCGGTCAAAGCAGCCCTTGGGCCCGTCGTACAGACCAAAGCTGGCAGCATCGGTCGGATCGATCAGCGGAGTGGTTCTGCCTGCCAGCTTCATTGCCACATAATCGTGGATAGTGCAGAAGGTAGCTGCGCTTTCGGGAACCAGTTTGTGGTGCAGGTTATAGGCGTGGGTGACCATACCGTAGCCGGTGGCCAGAGCATAACCGGTCATCCGGGACAAATGCTGTGCCCAGCTTTCGCTGTCATTGTAGGGCAGATCGCCGCGGCCATCCTGCCAGATATACAGGGGACTGACGGTGTTGCCGTCTTTATCCAGATAGACAATGCCGTGCATCTGGCCTGTCAGGCCTATGGCGGCAATGTCGGGATGCTCCTGCAGCAGTGCCTTGACGGATTCTAGTGCCCTGTCGTAGATGAGGGCGGGATCCTGCATCTTTTCCCAAGGCTCCCCCAGCAGAAATGTGCCGTTCTTCACCGTCCGGGAGGCAATTACGCCCCCCGTGGTCTGGTAGACCACCGCGGAAATGGTGGTGGTACCGATATCTAAACCAAGTGTTTTCATAAGTGTACCTCAGCAGCAGGTGGACATGGGATCCAACCGCTTGATGATGTCCTGCTGGATGGCAGGAGAAAGATCAAGGAAGTTAACAAAGGTTCCGTGAATTCGCATGATGTATACGCCGTTGGGGGCGTACTTCTTGGGCTCAGCCAGCACCTTGCGCAGAGTTTCGGGCGTAGTGACATTCACATACAGATAGAAAGGTGCCCGATTGTTGTTCATGGGGTTGAAGAACAGGGGATTGATGATGCGATCCCGGAATTGCAGTCCCTTACCGGCATAGTCCTCGGCGTTGAAATACTTGGGATCCACACCGAAATGGGAGGCGACGCCGCCATTGAACAGCTGGAAAGGCAGCTTCATGGTGGAAATTGTGCGCAGCCCCAAACCGTTGCTGGCTTCGCCGTACAGGGGATCTATGCCGTAGCCCAGCATTTCGCGGGAGGAACGGCCGTCAGGTGTGGCACCGACCCAGTAACCATACAGCAGATGGGTAGAGGGGGTCGCCCAGTCGGGACGGAAGGGGTTGCCCAGATAGTTTTTCTTATTTTTGACAGCAGTGGAAACCCGTGTGGCCAGCTCCACGGCCTCGTTGTCGGCCTCGGGGATGTTGTTGCCGTATTTGGGGCAGCTCTTGAGGAATTCCAGCAAATCAGCGTAGCCTTCAAAATTGGCCTGCAAAGCGCTCAGAAGATTCTTGGCGTCCTCCGGGCGCTCACGCAGCAGGTGTTCCACAGCCACAAAGGAGTCGGAAACAACGGACAAGCCATGGATCAGACAGCCAGAACCGTGGTACTTGGTGCCCTGTTCCTTGGGATCTCTGCAGTCCACAGCCGTTTCCAGACCGCCCATGAAGCAGGACAGGAAGGGAACGCGAAGGTGAGACAATGCAATGGAAGCGCCGTTGGCAGACTGGACCATTTTATCAAGGAAGAATTGCAGATTCTCATAGAACAGGGGCTTCAAATTCTGAAGCGTTTCCAGTGCGGAGCGCTGGGTCTGGGGGCCGATGGCCTGCCCGGTGATCAGAGACTTGCCGCCGGTCAGAGTCAGCTCCAGGATCTTGGCCAGATTCAGCCAGGAATTCGTGGTGTTGCCGGAGTCCTTACCCATGATAAGGGGCTCCTGGCAGCCGGCAACGCTGTAGTCGGGAAGATCTGCCTGCTCATAGCCATTTTCACGCAGTGTCTCAAATAGGGAGTCATCGTTAAAGATGGAGGGAGTGAGACAGCCGGGGGTGAAGAAGAAACGGCCCATTTCCTCGTACAGCTTTGCCGGAGTGTTTTTGTGCAGCTTGACGGACAAGATGGGCTGGGGCATATTCATCTCGTAGTAAGCGTCCAGAATCGCATAGGTCATGGGGCAGGTCAAGTCGTTGCCGTCAACATCACGGCCGCTGACCAGAACATTCTGAGAAATGGCCCAGCTTCTTTCACCGACATTATAGAATACCAGGAAGTTGGCGAACAGAGCGGCGGCTTCTTCACGGCTCAGACCATCAGCGGCACGGTAGGGCTCAAACAGACGGTCGGCGTTGCCGACGGAAAAGGCGAAGGGGTTGGGTGCCTGCTCCAGACACATCACCTGCCACAGCAGCAAATAGCTTTGCATTGCTTCGTAGGTGGTGCGGGCGCCATACTCGGGAACATGATGCAGCGTCTTTTCAATCAACTGGAAGATGGTCTTGTGGCTGCCCTCTGCCGTCTTGGCGTTTTCGCCGGCAATGTCGGCATAGCGATGGGCCAGATGGATCGCGGCTTTCAGCGTGCGGGCCATGGCCTTCAGATTGGCAGCGTGTGCCTCATCCAAGGTGGGAATTTTCTCTTCAATTTCAGCCAGCAGGGAGGAAACGCCCTCCTTCATGGCACGGCGGAAATCGGGAATCAAGTGTCCGGTGACCTGCTCGACAAAGAAAGCAACCTCTTCGGTGTAGGAAGAGCAATCGCGATAAACCGCAGTCAAATCTTTTACATATTCGCTGTCGGCGGCACGCTTACGCATGGCGCTGATGCGCTC
Source organism: Oscillospiraceae bacterium (assembly GCA_020025345.1). GTDB lineage: Bacteria > Bacillota > Clostridia > Oscillospirales > Oscillospiraceae > Vescimonas. The sequence continues at coordinate 10,064 of JAHHSH010000046.1, forward strand.
GGCGGTCACATCTCCGCACGGAGTTGCATAGTCGTAAACTTCCAGAGGATCACAGTAACCCCGGAAAGTCTCCACCTCAAAGGCGGGGTTGATCAGGGCATAGCTGGCGGCGAAAGCATCTCGCTGTGTGCCGGCAAAAATTGCGTTTTCACTGATTTCCAGAGGAAGCTGATCGATGATGGCTTCCAGCTCCAAAGCCGCCTTTTCTTCCTCTTCCAAAGCAAGTCCTTCGGTAGTGTTGGCGGCGATTTCTTTGGCCAGGAACCAGCCATTGAGAATTTTCTTATTTTGACGCTCTTCAGTGTACAGTGCCTTGGCACTTTCGGTCAGTTGCTGCGGGGTGCGGTTTTTGAAGATTTCCATAGTGGTTATTCCTCCTGGCGTTGTACTAAGATCGGATGGTATCGATACCGTTTTCGTGTAGAACTGCTGTGAAGCGCTGCAGCATTTCAGGGGAGATCTTCGCTTCATCGGTCATTGTATAGGGCAGACCGCATTTTTCGTATTTTTCTTTGCCGTACTCGTGATAAGTCAGCAGCTCCAGCGTGCCGTTTCCGGGCAGGTGGATCTCGTTAAAAAGTCGGGCAAAGCCCAAGGCGTCCTCTTCGCTGGCGTTGAATCCGCCGATGAGGGGGATGCGCACGGCAGGATGTTTTCCGGCCTCAATGGCCAGCTTTATGTTTTGGAAGGTAGTGGCGTTGGAGGCACCTGTTATCAGCCGGTGCTTCTCGGGGTCATAGTGCTTACAGTCCATGATCAGATAGTCTACCAGCTCAAACAGTTCGGGCAGTCGGGGGTGGAGACCATTGGTTTCGATGCAGGTGTGGATACCCCGTTCCTTTAACTGGCGCAGAAAGTCACTGACAGCGGCAAATTGCATGGTCACCTCGCCGCCGGTCAGCGTAACACCGCCGCCGTCAAAGAACATCATACGGCATGATTCGGCGTCTGCAAGCAGCTGTTCTACGCTGTAGGTTGTGCCGCCGGAGCAGGCCAGACCCTCCGGATTGGAGCACCAGGGACAGGCCAAATTGCAGCCTTGCAAGTGATAAACAATGCGGTTTCCAGGACCGTCCTGCGAGAAATTGAAGCCCTTTTGGAACAATCGGATATCCATAAACAGTCCCCTCCTTTTCCTTAATTATAGCAATCAAAAAATATTTTGTCAATTGGCTTAACAAAATAAATTGACAAATGGACGCGTAGGCTTTACAATAGCTTTATAAACGAAGCCACAGCAAAATTATCAAGAAATTCATATTAAAAAGTGAATCAAATTATCGTTGATAAGTGGAAACTTTTACATATATCAGGAGGCGTTAGGAATGAACAAGCAACTATGGGAAAGACCGGTATTTTTTAAGAGAAACAGAGTTTTCCGCGTGTATTTAGGCGGTAAGCTGTTTGGAGATTTTTTGGGAGATAAGCCGGAGGACGGATTCTATCCCGAGGAATGGGTGGCGTCTTCCGTGCACGCGCTCAATGCCGACAGCACCGATCCTCTGGAAGGTATTTCCATTGTGGAGGACTCTGATCTGCCCCTGAGCCAGCTGCTGCAGGAGCACAGAGCCGAGTGTCTGGGCGATCGGGAAGATCTGGGCGTTTTGGTCAAGTATCTGGATAGTGCCATTCGCCTGCCGATGCAGGTGCATCCCACCCGTGAATACTCTCGCCAGCACTTCCACAGCAACTATGGCAAGGCGGAATCCTGGCTGATTCTGGCGACCCGTCCCGATGCCTGCATCTATTTTGGCTTCTCCAAGAAGATCTCCAGAGAGGAATTTGAGAAGGCTGTGGACAAGTCCCAGACGGATAAGACCTGCATGACGGAGTTTGTCAACCGTGTTCCCGTCAAGACAGGTGATGTGTTCTTCGTTCCTGCCGGTGTTATTCACGCCATCGGTGCGGGCTGCCTGCTGTTGGAGGCGCAGGAACCTACCGACTTTACCATCCAGCCGGAGCACTGGTGCGGCGATTATGAGCTGAATGACCATGAGATGTATTTGGGATTGGATCGAGAAACTGCCAACAGCTGCTTTAATTTCGACTTGTACGGCGAGGAAGTTGTTCGCCAGGGCAAGAAGACGCCTAAGCTGGTAAAGGAAACGGAAAATGCCAAGCTGGAAAGCCTGATTGGCCCCGAAGATACCGAGTGCTTCACTGTGGATCGCCTGACCATCAGCGGCGGGCAGGTACCGCTGGAGGCCGGTGCAGCAGTTTATATTGTGGCAAAGGGTGAAGGCTCTGTCAGCTGCGGCGATTATCACCACGACTTGAAGACCGGCGACTACTTTTTCCTGCCGGTTGCTGCTGTGGGTGATTCTGTGGCAGAGGGAAATCTGGAACTGGTTTACTGCAAGGGCGGCAAGTAAGAGAACATCACCGAAACAGGGGAGAAGTGCTCGATTACGATTCGCATATACACATAAGGTGAGGAACGGAGAATGGAATGGCAATAAAGGCACGCAACGCGGATTATACAAAAGAATACAATCGTAAAGAGGCGCTTCGTATTTTGCGCCACAGTCCCATGAGCCGCGCTGAGCTGGCTCGTTCCACAGGACTGACAAGGGCGACAACGTCACTGATTGCGGACGAATTGCTCAATGAAGGGATACTGATGGAGCTGGCACCGCAGTCCGTTGGCAGAGGCCGCAGCGCGATTCCTCTGGCTGTGCGGGAGGACTGCTATTACGTTCTGGGTGTGCAGCTGCAGCGAACCAGTTGTTCCGTAGGATTGTGTGATTTCGTGGGGCATCTGCTGCGGCAAAAAGAGGTTTCTCGGGAGGGGGATCAGATTTTCTCAATCGTCCGTGCTCTCAAGGAACTGTTGGAAGGCGTGGATAAGAGTAAGGTGCTGGGGATTGGCATCAGCGCTCCGGGTCCTGTGGATACCCATGAAGGACGGATCTTAAAACCACCGCGCTTTGACCAGTGGCACGGTGTAGCGCTTGCGCCGATGCTGTCTAAGTATATGGAACTGCCTGCGTTTTTGGAAAATGACGCCTGCGCACTGGCGCTGCATCAGATGGAACTGGGCGAAAGTCAGAATTTCCTGCTGCTGGTTGTGGATAGCGGCGTGGGTTCCGGTGTGATCACCAGAGGAAAGCTGCTGGGAGGAGCCGGAAACTTTACCTGCGAGCTGGGGCATTCTACGATTTGCTACAATGGCCGACACTGCGAATGCGGAAACCGGGGCTGTCTGGAGGCCTATGCGTCGATCCAGAACCTGCTGGAGGGAAGTTCCTATCACAGTTGGAAAGAGATGATTGCCAATCTCGGCAAAGAACCGGAGGCGGAAGAGCTGCTGAAGCGAGAGGCAGAGTATTTGTCGGCCGGGATCATCAATATGCTCAACATCATTCAGCTGGATACGGTTTATCTGGCGGGAGATGTGCGCCATGGCCATGAGCATCTGGAGTGGCGGCTGCAAAAGGAAATCAACAGACGCTCTATGACGCGGTTGATTGGCCCGGCAAAGGTGCTGACGGCAGACCTTCGCCCGGAAGCCGGACTGCTGGCTGCCGGTGATGTCGTTATTTCACGCTATTTAATTGTGTGATTCCGGATGTGTAATCTCTCAAAAAAAGAATAGATGGAAAGGACCGCAAGACACTCTTGTCTTGCGGTCCTTTTTTGAAAATTGTGCGTGGGCGGTATGGCTGGGCC
>JAHHSH010000047.1 GCA_020025345.1 Oscillospiraceae bacterium
GAACCTTCGGTGTCCGCTGCCACAATGTGGTGGTGGGTGATCCGGAGCGAGCCAAGGTGCTGCTCACGGCCCACTACGACACCTGCGCCGAGCTGCCGTTTCCCAACTTCATCACCCCCCGAAGTATCTTTTGGTATGTTGTCTATCAGGTAGTGCTGGCGGTGGCCATCTTGGCGCTGCTGACGGTGGTGAGCCTGCTACTGCACTTTCTGCCGCTGCCGGGTTGGCTGCATATGCTCTTCATCTATGCGCTGCTGTTTTTCCTCCTCTGGTGGATGGTGGCAGGCCCTGCCAATCGCCATACGGCCAACGACAACACCAGCGGCGTGGTCACCATTCTGGAGACAGCGCTGGCGCTGCCGGAAGAGCTGCGCGATGGCGTCTGCTTCGTGTTTTTCGACAATGAGGAGAAGGGATTGCTGGGCTCTGCCGCTTTTGCCAAGGCACATAAAGCCGTGCGGAAATTCACACCTGTGTTGAATTTCGACTGCGTGGGCGACGGCGACAGCCTCCAGTTCATCCCTGCGAAGAAAATGCGCAAAGAGCAGGAGCAACTTTTGAAAACAATCGAGGAAAGTTATCCACATCGTGGTGGAAAGACGGTGGAGGTGGTGCGCTCCATGGCAATCTATCCCTCCGATCAGGCCAACTTTGTCTATGGTGTGGGTATCTGTGCTCTGCGAAAGTCAAAGATATTCGGTTACTATATGAACCGCATCCACACCAGACGCGACACGGTGCTGGAGACGGAAAATGTGGAGCTGCTGCGTGACGGTACGATAGCGCTGCTCCAAACTTTACAAGAAAAGGGGGAACCCCATGCAAGATAAAATTTATGTCAAAGGTGCCCGGGAGAACAACCTCAAGAATGTGGATGTGACCATTCCCCGGGATAAATTGGTGGTCATGACGGGCCTTTCCGGCAGCGGTAAGTCCTCTTTGGCGTTCGATACCATCTACGCCGAGGGGCAGCGCCGGTATGTGGAAAGCCTTAGCTCCTATGCCCGTATGTTTCTGGGACAGATGGACAAGCCCGATGTGGACTATATCGACGGATTGTCCCCGGCTATCTCCATCGATCAAAAGACCACCAGCAAAAACCCCCGTTCTACCGTGGGAACGGTGACGGAGATCTACGACTATCTGCGCCTTTTGTGGGCGCGGGTGGGTACGCCTCACTGCCCTAAGTGTGGCAAGGAGATCCGCCAGCAGACCATCGACCAGATCATCGATCAGATCATCGCGCTGCCGGAGGGTACCCGGATTCAAGTTCTCTCTCCCGTGATCCGAGGACGGAAAGGCGAGCACGTCAAGGTGCTGGAGGATGCCCGCCGCAGCGGCTATGCCCGTGTGCGCGTGGACGGCAGCCTCTACGAGCTGACCGAGGAAATCAAGCTGGAAAAGAATAAGAAGCACAACATCGAGGTGGTGGTAGACCGCCTTATTGTCCGCGAGAATATCCAGCAGCGGCTCACCGACTCGGTGGAGACGGCTTCGGCGCTCTCCGGCGGCATTGTGGTGGTGAACCTCCTGCGGGAAGAGCAGGATCTCACCTTCTCCCAGAACTACGCCTGCGACGACTGCGGCATCTCCATTGAGGAGCTGACGCCCCGAATGTTCTCTTTCAACAGCCCCTATGGTGCCTGCCCCACCTGTATGGGTTTAGGCAGCCGGTTGAAGGCAGACCCGACGCTGATCATCCCCGATGAGAAGCTGGCGATTCTGGACGGGGCCATTGTGGCACCGGGCTGGAACTCCATCCGCTCCGACGGCATTTCTCGTATGTATTTCGAGGCGCTGGCGAAGAAGTACCACTTCTCGCTCCGCACGCCGGTGGAGGAACTGTCCCAAGAGGTGAAGGACATCATCCTCTATGGTACCAAGGGGGAGAAGCTGGAGCTGCACTACGATCAGCCCCGGGGCAAGGGTGTGCTCTACCAGGCTTTTGAGGGCGTCGCCAACAATCTGGAGCGGCGGCTGCAGGAGACCCAGAGCGACGCCTCCAAGCGGGAGATCGAGGAATTTATGAATGAGTGCCCCTGTCCCGACTGCCACGGGCAGCGTCTGCGCCCGGAGGCACTGGCGGTGACGGTAGGCGGCTTGTCCATCCACGAGGTTACGGCCTTGAGTGTGGATAAGGAAGTGGAATTTTTCGATAAGCTCCAGCTGAGTGATACCCAGATGTTGATTGCAGAGCGGATTTTGAAGGAAATCAGGGCGCGGCTGGGCTTCCTGCAGTCGGTGGGCTTGAGCTATCTGACGCTGGATCGTTCCTCCGGAACACTCTCCGGCGGCGAGAGCCAGCGCATTCGATTGGCAACCCAGATCGGTTCGGGTCTGACAGGTGTGCTCTATATTCTGGATGAGCCGTCCATCGGTCTCCATCAGAGGGATAACGATAAGCTGCTGGCGACTTTGTGCCGCCTGCGGGATCTGGGCAATACGCTCATCGTGGTGGAGCATGACGAGGACACCATGCGCGCTGCCGACTATCTCATCGACATCGGCCCCGGCGCCGGTGCCCATGGCGGCGAGGTGGTCTCCTGCGGTACGCCGCAGGAGGTGATGGCCGACCCCAACAGCTTGACGGGGCAGTACCTCAGCGGCAAAAAGCGCATCGACGTGCCTGCCCAGCGCCGCAAGGGTAACGGCAATTGGCTGACGGTGCGGGGCGCGGCGGAGAACAATCTGCAAAATATCGACGTGTCCATTCCCTTGGGGACTTTCACCTGCGTGACCGGTGTGTCCGGCAGCGGAAAATCCTCTCTGGTCAACGAGATCATCTATAAAAAGCTAGGCGTGGAGCTCAACCGCATGAAGGCACGTCCCGGCAAGCACAAGGCCATCGAGGGCATTGAGCATCTGGACAAGGTCATCGACATCGACCAGAGCCCCATTGGGCGCACGCCCCGGTCGAACCCGGCCACCTATACCAATCTATTCAACGAGATCCGTAACCTCTTTGCTGCCACGCAGGAGGCCAAGGCCCGCGGCTACGGCCCGGGGCGGTTCTCCTTCAATACCCGGGGCGGACGCTGCGAGGCATGCTCCGGTGACGGTATGCTGAAGATCGAGATGCACTTCCTGCCGGATGTGTATGTTCCCTGCGAGGTGTGCAAGGGGCGCAGATATAACCGTGAGACGCTGGAGGTGCGCTATAAGGGCAAGAATATTGCCGATGTGCTGGATATGACGGCGGAGGAGGCACGGGACTTCTTTGCCCCGGTGCCGAAGATTGCCGGGATGCTGCAAACACTGTGCGACGTGGGCCTTGGCTATGTGAAGCTGGGCCAGTCCTCCACCACGCTTTCCGGCGGTGAGGCACAGCGTGTGAAGCTGGCTACGGAGCTGGCGCGCCGCTCCACGGGCCGCACTATTTATATTCTGGATGAGCCCACCACCGGCCTCCATACCGACGATGTGCGCAAGCTGCTGTTGGTGCTGCAGCGTCTGGTGGACGCGGGCAACACGGTGCTGGTGATTGAGCACAACTTGGATGTCATTAAGAGTGCCGATTATCTGATCGATTTGGGCCCGGAGGGCGGCAGCGGCGGCGGTACCGTGGTCTGTACGGGTACGCCGGAGGAAGTGGCGAAGTGCGAGCAGAGCTATACCGGCAAGTATTTGAAGAAGATGCTGGAGAGTTGATACGTGCAGACCACACCAAGCATTTTTGCGTAGCAAAAATCTTGCCGCAGGGGCAATTCATTTGCCCCGAGGAAGTGTAATAGAGCCGAGGGCTCCCACGGCGTAGTACGCCGTGGGAAGCTGCACGGGTACGCCGGAGGAAGTGGCGAAGTGCGAGCAGAGTTATACCGGCAAGTATTTGAAGAAGATGCTGGAGAGTTGATAGATTGACATAATTTAAAAAACCTCCGCGCACCATCCCGCATACACTGGGGTGAGGTGATGGGGATGCTGGAAATGCAGGAGGCACTGGTGGCGTTTTTGGCCGCAGTGGGAGTGCTGGCCATCTTTTGGGTGGCGGCAAGTCTGTTGTTTGCAAGAAAAGAAAAGACCGTTCGCGGGACGGTACTTCTGCCCCTCTCCGGTGGGGCGGAGGAGATGGAATATGCAGTGGAAAAGGCCGGCAGGCTGCAGCGACAGCTGCACTGCGACGGGCCGGTACTGCTGGTGGATTGCGGCATGGACGCAGAGAGTCTGCGCCGCGCGGCACTCCTCATACGGGATCGGGCCGGGGTCAAGCTGGTGTATCCCGAGGAGATCGAGGAGCAATTGTACTAAAGAGGTGAAACGATGGAGCGGCAAAGCACGGTGGAGGGCACCGTACAACATGTGATTTTTCAAAATGAGGAGAACGGCTATACGGTGCTCTCTCTGGTGACGGATCAAGGCGAGGAGATCACGGTGGTGGGCTGTATTCCCTGTGTGGGTGCAGGCGAGTCCATGACCGTCACCGGCGCATGGGTGAACCACCCCAGCTACGGCCCGCAGATGACCGCGGAGATCGTAGAGCGGCGGATGCCGGAGGGGGAGGACGAGATCGTCTCCTACCTTGCCAGCGGGATCGTCAAGGGCATCGGCCCTGCTACGGCGGCCCGACTGGTGGAGCGCTTCGGCACAGAGACGCTGGCGGTATTGGAGGATGAGCCGGAGCGGATGACCACCATCAAGGGCATCACAAATAAGAAGGCCATGGAGATCTCCAACGCTTTTCGTCAGCTGACAGGCCTGCGGCGTGTGATGGAGTTCATGGCGCGCTATGAACTGCCGGTGCATCTGGCCATGCAGCTCTATCGCAGCTACGGCGGTGAGGCATTGCCCAAGCTGAAGGAAAACCCCTACCTCCTGTCCGGGGAGCGCTATGGTGTGGACTTCAGCTTTGTGGATGAGATCGCCTTGAGCATGGAGTTCGGCGCCGACGCGCCGTGCCGTGTGGAGGCCGCCATCGAATATGAGCTGACCTATAATTTGAATAACGGTCACGTTTTTCTCCCTCGGGAGAAGCTGCTGGCGGCGACCGCCCAGATGATCGATTTGCCCATGGATGCCGTGGAGATGGCACTGGATGGTCTTTTGGAGCGCCATGTGGTGGTGCAGGAGCCGATTGCCAATGTAGTGGGCTGCTATCTGCGCAGCTACTACGAGGCGGAGACCTATGTGGCGGCGAAGCTGCTGGCTATGAAGGAGATCCCCCAGCCGCCTTTGCGCAGCCGTGTGGAGTCCATTGTGGAGATGATCCAGCGCCAAGAGGGGATCCGGTATGCACCGCAGCAGAAAGAGGCGGTGTTTCTGACGGCGCAGGAGGGTGTGGTGCTGCTGACCGGCGGCCCCGGTACCGGTAAGACCACCACGGTGCAGGCCATTCTGGCGCTATTAAAAGCTATGGGTCTGGATGTGCTGCTGCTGGCTCCCACGGGCCGCGCTGCCCAGCGGCTGGGCGAGGTGTGCCGCGCCGAGGCGCAGACCATCCACCGGGCGTTGGGGATGGCCTTTAACGAGTTGACAGGAGAGGTCACCTTCCGCAAAAACGGTTCTGAGCCGCTGGAGGCGGATGCGGTGATCGTGGATGAGATGAGCATGGTGGATCTGCGGTTGATGCAGGCGCTGCTGATGGCGCTGCGGCCGGGCTGCCGCCTTATTATGGTGGGCGACCCGGATCAGCTGCCCTCTGTGGGCGCAGGCAACGTGCTGGGGGATATGCTGCGCAGCGGTGTGATCCCCAATATCTGCTTGCGGGAAGTGTTTCGGCAGGCGGAGCGCTCCGCCATTATCCGCAATGCCCACGCGGTGAATTTGGGCAGCGCCCCGGATCTCCACAGCAATCAAGGGGACTTCTTTTTCCTCTGCCGCCGCACGCCGGAGCGTCTGGTGCAGACGGTGGTAGAGCTTTGTAAAACGCGTCTGCCGGACAAAATGGGCATCCCTGCCGATGAGATTCAAGTGCTCAGCCCCACCCGCAAGGGGGAGACGGGTACCGTGAATCTCAACCGAGCCCTGCAGGCGGCGCTGAATCCGCCCGGTGCGGGCAAGCGGCAGAAGGCGTGGGGCGACCAGATCTTCCGGGCAGGCGACCGGGTGATCCAGACCAAGAATAACTATGATGTGATCTGGGAGAAGGAAGACGGCACCGAAGGCAGCGGCATCTTCAACGGCGACGTGGGCATCATTGAGGATATCGATCCCTCCGGGGAGCTGATCACCATCCGGTTTGATGAGCGCACGGCTGTCTATACCGCAGAGCTGTTGGGGCAGCTGGATATGGCCTACGCCATCACGGTGCATAAGGCACAGGGCAGTGAGTATCGGGCGGCTATTTTGGTCAGTGCGCCTGCGGCACCGTCGCTGATGGTGCGGGGCGTTCTCTATACGGCCATCACACGGGCGAGAGAATTGCTGGTGCTGGTGGGCGATGACGTGGTGCCCGGACGCATGGCGGCCAATGATCGCCAGCAGCGGCGCTACAGCGGCCTGCGGCGGCGGTTGAAGGACGGAGGACGCAAATGAAACTCAATGAACAGCTGAATCGCTGGAACAAAGAGGTCATGAACTTCTTCTTTCCACGGCGTTGCCCTTTTTGCGGCTGCGTCGTGGGTCGTGAACTGGTGTGCACGGATTGTGAAAAGAAGCTGCCCTTTACGGAGGGACAGGCACTGCAGGAAGGGCCATACGGCCAGTGTGCTGCACCCCTCTATTATGAAGGTGCCGTTCGGGAGGCACTGCTCCAATATAAGTTCCACGGAAAAACCGGAGGACTGGACTATTTCGGCAGTCTTCTGGCCCAGTGTGCCGCCGAGGAGTATATGGGCCGCTTTGATACCATCACATGGGTGCCGGTGTCCAGAAAACGCTTGAAAAAGCGAGGCTTTGACCAGAGTCGGCTGCTGGCGGCCAGTATGTGCGTGGATTGGCACACCCAGCCGGTGGAGACACTGCGCAAGGTGACGGACAATCCGCCCCAGTCGGGACTGGAGGACGCCTCGGCGCGGCGCGCCAATGTGCTGGGCGTCTACGAGGCGGTGGCGGAAAATGTAAAAGGCCGCCGCTTGCTGCTGGTGGATGACATTCTCACCACCGGCTCTACGCTGGGAGAGTGTGTTCGTGTGCTGCGGGAGGCAGGCGCGGCGGATGTGGTGTGCATTACTTTGGCCCGTGGCCGCGGATAAAAAGGGATGAATGGGAGAAAAACAGGATATACTACCTGTTGTGTGTCATGTGCGAAGAGATAATTTTTATGTAACCCTGTAAAAACAAACGAAACAGGGTGGGCACGGCAGTGAAAAAATGAACAAATTGGAAAATCGAGGGCAATATAGCGTAAAAGGGCGAAAATTACTTGCAAATTGTTGAAAACGCCATTATAATTAGCATTCGGAGATAAAAAGGAGAAATCCGTCACAGAGGGATGCTCTGCAATCCGGATTTCGTCAACGATACATAAAGAATGAAAAATGAGGTGCAGCTTATGTGTTCACTGGCAAAGGATATCGGTATTGACTTGGGTACCGCATCGGTACTGGTATATGTGAAGGATAAGGGTGTCGTGCTCAACGAGCCCAGCGTGGTAGCCATCGACAAGAATGATGGCCGCCTTTTGAAGGTGGGCGCTGATGCGCAGGCAATGCTGGGTCGTACCCCCGGCAACATCGTGGCCATCCGTCCCCTCCATGAGGGCGTGATTTCCGACTACGACATGACCGAGCGTATGCTCAAGGAGTTTATCCGCAAGGTGTCCGGCGGCTTCCATTTCATCAAGCCCCGTGTCATCATCTGCGTTCCCTCCGGCATTACGGAGGTCGAGGAGCGCGCCGTGATCGACGCCGGTATTCAGGCCGGTGCACGCCGCGTCTACCTCATTGAGGAGCCTGTGGCAGCTGCCATCGGTGCCGGTATTGATATTGCCAAGCCCGATGGACATATGGTGGTGGATATCGGCGGCGGTACGGCGGATATTGCTGTGATCTCCCTCTCCGGTGTGGTGGAGTCTGCCTCCATCAAGGTGGCCGGTGACCAGTTCAACGAGTCCATCGTCAAGTATATGCGCCGCAAGCACAATATGCTCATCGGTGAGCGCACCGCAGAGCTGCTGAAGATCGAGATCGGCTGTGTCTATCCCAAGGAGGAGGAGACTTCTATCGAGATTAAGGGCCGCTGCTTGATGACCGGCCTGCCCAAGAGCATCCGCGTCACCTCCAGCGAGATGATGGAGGCTTTTGAAGAGCCGGTGGAGCGCATTCTGGAGGCCATTCACGGCGTGCTGGAGCGTACTCCCCCTGAGCTGGTGGCTGATATTTCCGACAACGGCATTGTCATGACCGGCGGCGGCAGCCTGGTGGAGGGCTTTGATAAGCTGATCACCTCCCGCACCGGCATCCAGACGGTGGTGGCGGATGATGCCATCTCCTGTGTGGCTGAAGGTACCGGCAGAAGTCTGGAGTGGGTCAGTTCCATGCACGACGGCACGGTGAACCTGTCCCGCAGACGGCAGATGAACTAATAGAATAGCACGGTAAAGGCCGCAAACTGTTTTGTGCAGTTTGCGGCCTTTTTTATAGCAAGATATTAACAATTAGATATTGACATTTATAAAAAAGCGAATAAGATTATACGTAATAGCTTGCAATCAGCGATGGCGCTGTGCCATGTTCTAAAATATTAGGAGGTAATGACCATGAAGATTTCCAGCCGCGTCGAAAAATCCGGGCTTTCGCCCATGCGTAAGTTCCACCCCTATGCTGTGGCAGCCGAAGCCAAGGGGCGCAGCATCTACCATCTGAACATCGGCCAGCCGGATATCGCTACACCTCCGGCGTATTTTGAGGCGGTGAGGAATTTTCACCAGCCGGTGCTGGCCTATGCACCTTCTGCAGGTATTCCCGAATTGATTTCTGCCGTGCAGAAGTACTATGATGCTCTGGATATCCACTACGACGAGAGTGAGATCCTTATTACCTCCGGCGGCAGTGAGGCACTGCAGATCGTCTTCAACTGCATTTTAGAAGACGGGGACGAGATCATTATCCCCGAACCTTTTTATCCCAACTACAGCACGATGATTAACCTCTGCGGCGCTGTGATTCACGGCGTTCCTACCTGTCCGGAGGAGGGCTATCACTATGCCAATCGTGCTAAGATCGAGGCGTGCATCAATGAGCATACCCGTGCGATCCTCTGCACCAATCCCGGCAACCCTACCGGCACCGTGCTGACAGCGGAAGAGATGCGGATGCTGGTGGATGTGGCAAAGGAGCACGATCTGTTCCTCATCGGCGACGAGGCCTACCGTGAGTTCGTCTATGCCGGTGAGCCGCTGCAGTCCTTCGGTTCCTATGCAGATGCCGGGGAGAATATCATCGTGATCGATACCGTTTCCAAGCGGTTCTCCGCCTGCGGTGCGCGTATCGGCTGCCTGCTGACCCACAATAAGGACGTGCTGGCCAACGCCATGAAGCTGTGTCAGGGTCGTCTGTCTGTGGCGACGCTGGATCAGGTGGCGGCAGCTGCGCTCTACAACGTGGACGGTGATTATTTCAGCGCTGTGCGTGAGGAGTATAAGCACCGCCGCGATACGGTGATGCGCAAGCTGAAGGAGATTCCCGGCGTGGTGTGCGAGTGTCCCAAGGGCGCCTTCTATATCATGGCGGCACTGCCGGTAGATGACGCGGATAAGTTCCAGCGCTGGCTGCTGGAGGAGTTTGAGGACAACGGCGACACCGTCATGTTTGCCCCCGGTGAGCCTTTCTATCAGACGCCGGGCAAGGGCAAGAACGAGGTACGCATCGCCTATGTGCTGGAGCAGGAGAAGCTGGAACGGGCGATGGATCTGCTGGCACTGGGCATCAAGGCCTACAACGCGCGATAAGAATTTTATAGCAGGAAAGAGGGGGTGCTTCGGCATCCCCTCTTGCAGGGTGCAGGGAAATCTCCGGGAGCAGAGGGTGAGATATGGGCAGGAACGAAGTGCGCGGGGACGGATCTGTTGCAAATGCACCTTGCATCCGGGCCGAGCGAGGCGTAAAATGGCAAAAGTAAAAATTTCCGGGAGGATCGGTCATGTTTGAAGGTTACACGCAGCAGACAGTGGATTTTATGTGGGGCATCCGCTTTAATAATGAGCGGGGCTGGTTTATGGAGCATAAGGAGGACTATCAGCACTATCTGCTGGAGCCGACCAAGGCACTGGCGCAGGAGGTCTACGAGGGACTGCGGGAAAAGCTGCCCCATGAGCCGCTGATGCTGAAGGTCTCCCGAATCTATCGGGATGCCCGTCGTCTCCACGGCCGGGGGCCGTATAAGGATCATTTGTGGTTCAGCGTCCGTACCGGTGATGAAAATTGGCAGGGACACCCTACTTTTTATTTCGAGATCGCACCGGACTACTATAGCTACGGCTTGGGCTTCTGGTGCGCGAAGGCAGCGACCATGGCCAACTTCCGCCGTCAGGCGGCGGCACAGCCGGAAAAGCTGATGCGCTTGGCGCAGGACATGGAGAGCAAAGGCCATTTTCAGCTGACAGGGGAGGACTACGCCCGGGACAAAGGGGCACCGAACGAGATGCTGCGGCCGTGGTTCCAGAAGAAGGGACTGTCCTTAAAATTTGAAAATCCGCTGGATGAGCGAATTTTTCGCCCGGAATTGGCACGGGAATTGGTAGCAGAGTTGGGAGAATTGGTGCCTTTCTACCACTATTTGGCTGAAATCTGTGCTATGGATGAGACGATATTTGAATAAACTGTAAAATAAGAAAAGCCCATTGACAAGAGGGAAAAACGGTTGTTATAATAGATATGACAATAGGATAGCTCCGCTTTGAGGGAGTAATTCCTCCTGCTGCTTCGGTGGGAGAAGCTGATTCGTCACAACGGTCGATTTTCGGCCCGGACAGCTTTGAAAGAATGAGACTCATACGCAAGCACAGCGCTGGCGTATGAGTTTTTTAATTTGTAAAATACTAAAGATATAGATGAAAAAGGAGAGTATGTGATGGAACGTGAATACACTTTATCCAGCCAGCAGGTGCTGCAGGAGCTGCAAAGTGCCGATACCGGCCTGAGCAGTGCCGAAGCCCAGCAGAGGCGGGAGAAGTATGGCCCCAACAAGCTGAAAGAAGCGGAAAAGGCCACACTGCTGCAGCGCTTTGTCGCCCAGCTGAAAGACCCGATGCTGCTCATTCTGCTGGCGGCTGCGGCTGTCTCTGCCGTGACCAGCATCCTGTCCCATGAGAGCATGACGGATGTGATCATCATTTTGCTGGTGGTACTCCTCAATGCGATTCTAGGCGTTTTGCAGGAGAGCAAGGCAGAGGCTGCCATTGAGGCGCTGCAGACCATGACTGCGGCCACCTGTAAGGTGCTGCGTGACGGCAAGCAGGTGGTACTGCACAGCGATGAGCTGGTGCCCGGTGATGTGGTGATCCTGGAGGCCGGTGATGCCGTGCCTGCCGATGGCCGTCTGCTGGAGAGTGCTTCTTTGAAGATCGAGGAAGCTGCCCTCACCGGTGAGAGTGTCCCGGTCAATAAGGCCATCGAGGTGCTGGGTCTGGGCGCAAGCAAAGACGTGCCGCTGGGTGACCGGAAGAATATGTGCTATATGGGCTCCACCGTGGTTTATGGCCGCGGCCGCGCCGTAGTGACCCACACCGGAATGGAAACCGAGATGGGTAAGATCGCCGGCGTGCTGGCCAATACGGCGGAGGAGCAGACGCCCCTGCAGCGCCGTCTGACGGAGCTGGGCAAGACCATGTCCAAGCTGGTGCTGGGCATCTGCATCTTTATCTTCATTTTCGACCTCTTCATGGCGGGCAGCTTCAGCCTCAATACGGTGCTGGAGACCTTCATGGTTGCCGTTTCTCTGGCTGTTGCCGCGATCCCCGAGGGCCTTGCCACGGTGGTGACGGTGGTGCTGAGCATTGGCGTGACCAATATGAGTAAGCGCAATGCCGTGATTCGCCGCCTGACGGCTGTGGAAACACTGGGATGTACGCAGGTCATCTGCTCGGATAAGACCGGTACGCTGACCCAGAATAAGATGACCGTGGTGGAGCACGTAGGCGACGAGCAGCTGCTGGCTACGGCCATGACGCTGTGCTGTGACGCCAATCTGGATGAGCAGGGCGTGGCACAGGGTGAGCCTACCGAGGCGGCTCTGGTGAATTTCGGCGCCAAGTGCGGCCTGCCCAAGCCGGAGCTGGAGAAGGTACATCCCCGTCGTGCCGAGGCACCCTTCGATTCCTCTCGTAAGATGATGAGCACCGTCCATACCGATGGTGACAGCTTTATTCAGTACACCAAGGGCGCCCCGGATGAGGTGCTCAAGTGCTGTACGCACTATATTGAAAATGGCGAGATCCATCCCATGACGGATGAGCGCCGCAGCCAGATTCTGGCGGACAACAAGGCTATGGCTGACCGCGCTCTTCGTGTACTGGCGGCTGCCCAGCGCGTCTGGACGGCAATGCCCGACAGCTGTGAGCCCAAGGATCTGGAGCAGGATCTGTGCTTCATCGGCCTGACCGG
>JAHHSH010000048.1 GCA_020025345.1 Oscillospiraceae bacterium
TGGTACGATAAATTGCGTTTGAAACGGGAGGCGTTTTTATGGCAGAGCTGACCCCCATGATGCGCCAGTATCTGGAGATCAAGGAACAAAATCAAGATTCCATTCTTTTTTTCCGTCTGGGCGACTTTTATGAGATGTTCGGCGCCGACGCCCGCACGGCGTCCCGGGAGCTGGATCTGACACTGACCAGCCGGGATAAGGATAAAAATAAAAGTGAGGATGAAAAGATCCCCATGTGTGGTATTCCCTACCACGCCAGCGATTCCTATATCGCGCGTCTCATCGCCAAGGGCTACAAGGTGGCCATCTGCGAGCAGACGGAGGACCCGGCGACGGCTAAGGGTCTGGTGAAGCGGGACATTATCCGGGTGGTAACTCCCGGTACGGTCATTGATTCGGCCTGTCTGGAGGAGGGACGCAGCAACTTCTGCGCCGGTATCTATCTGGACAGTGATTTTGCTGCCATCTGCGCCTGCGACATTTCCACCGGCCAGACCCACGCCACCGCTTTTGCGGGTGAGGAGCGCATCGAGCACCTTTTGAACGAGGTGGGACGCTTTGCCCCGGCGGAGGCCGTGGTGAACGAGGACGCGTGGAACGAGGAGTCTTTGCAGTTTACGCTGCGGGAGAAGCTGCGGTGCCATGTGGAAAAGCTGCCGGAGGGGCGCTTTAAGCTGGAGACGGCAGAAAAGCTGATCCGGGAGCAGTTCGGCGAGGAGGCACTCTCCTCCCTGCCCCGCAACAATACGGCGGCAGCACTGGCGCTGGGTGCCCTGCTGGGCTACCTCCACGAGACGCAGAAGACGGATCTGAGCCACATCGACAAGCTGGAATACTACGAGCAGGGCCAGTTCATGGAACTGGATCTGACGGCGCGGCGCAATCTGGAGCTGACGGAGACACTGCGCCATCAGGAAAAGCGCGGAAGCCTGCTGTGGGTGCTGGATAAGACCAAGACGGCCATGGGCGGGCGGATGCTGCGCTCGTGGATCGAGCGTCCTCTCTTGAGCGTGACAGAGATCAATCGCCGCAGCAGCGCCGTGGCAGCGCTGGTGGAGAACACCGTGGCGCGGGAAGAGCTCATTTTGACGCTGGGCGGCATCGGCGATATGGAGCGGCTCATGGGCCGCATCGTCTACGGCAGCGCCGGCGGCCGGGATCTGGTGTCTCTGCGCCACGCCATGGAGCAGCTGCCCGCCGTGAAGGCGCAGCTCCAGCCCTTTAGTAAGGGGCGGCTCCACGCCCTGTGGGAGAGTCTGGATACGCTGGAGGACTTGACCGCCCAGATTGCCGAAACGATTTGCGACGAGCCGCCTTTCTCCGTGCGCGAGGGCGAGCTGATCCGGGATGGCTTTGACCCCGAGGTGGATCGCCTGCGGGAGATCCTCCACGGCGGCAAGGGCATCATCGCCTCCATCGAGGCCAGAGAAAAGGAAAAGACCGGCATCCGCACGCTGAAAATCGGCTATAACAAGGTGTTCGGTTACTATATCGAGGTGTCCAACTCCTTCCGTGACCAAGTGCCGGAGGAGTACATCCGCAAGCAGACGCTGGTGAACAGTGAGCGCTATATTACCCAGGAATTAAAGGACTTGGAGCACGAGGTGCTCACCGCCGCTGACCGTGTGGGCGCACTGGAGTATGACATCTTCCAGAAGCTGCGCCTGCGTCTGGCGGAGGATGTGGCACGGGTGCAGCACACCGCGGCGGCGGTGGCAGAGCTGGATTGCCTGTGCTCTCTGGCGGCGGTGGCGGTGAAGAATAACTATTGCTGCCCCGTGGTGGACGAGTCCAACGTCATCGAAATCCACGCAGGCCGTCACCCGGTGGTGGAGAAAATGCGCTCCGATGTCCTCTTTGTGCCCAACGATACCTATATGGGCAAGACGGAGGATCGGGCCGCCATCATCACCGGCCCCAATATGGCGGGTAAATCCACCTATATGCGGCAGGTGGCGCTGATCGTGCTCATGGCGCAGATCGGCTCATTTGTGCCGGCCTCCTCTGCCCATCTGGGCGTGGTGGATCGGATTTTCACCCGGATCGGCGCGTCCGATGACCTGTCGGCGGGGCAGTCCACCTTTATGGTGGAGATGACGGAGGTCAGCGACATTCTCCATGCCGCCACGGCCAACAGCCTGTTGATTCTCGATGAGATCGGCCGTGGTACGTCCACCTTCGACGGTATGTCCATCGCCCGTGCGGTGCTGGAATACTGTGCCGACCCCAAGAAGCTGGGTGCAAAGACGCTCTTTGCCACCCATTATCACGAATTGACCGCCATGGAGGGTACCCTCCCCGGCGTGAAGAACTATAATATTGCCGTGCGCACCCGGGGCGAGGAGATCATCTTCCTCAGAAAGATTATCCCCGGCGGCGCCGACCGCAGCTACGGTATCGAGGTGGCCCGTCTGGCGGGCCTGCCGGATACGGTGGTGCACCGAGCGAAGAAGATTTTGAAGGAACTGGAATCCGGCGGCGGAGAGCACATCGTGCCGCGGCTGGATGCGCCGGAGGAAGAGGAACAGGTGTCCTTTACCGCCGTGGGCGAGGCGGAGGCCATCGACGCCCTGCGCCGCGCGCAGGTGGATACCCTCAGCCCCATTGAGGCGCTGAACCTCCTCTATGAACTGAAAGAAAAGCTGAACTGATTTTTGGAAAGGAGATGCGTATGCCGAACATCCAATGCCTGCCATCCCATGTGGCTGACCTGATCGCCGCCGGTGAGGTGGTGGAGCGGCCTGCCAGCGTGGTCAAGGAACTGCTGGAAAACGCCATTGACGCCGGAGCCACCGCCATTGTGGTGGAGGTGGAGCGCGGCGGGCTGACCTATCTGCGCATCACCGATAACGGCTGCGGCATTGCCCCCGGCGAACTACCTACCGCCTTTTTGCGCCACGCCACCAGTAAGCTGCGCACGGCGCAGGACTTGGCGGCCATCGGTACGCTGGGCTTTCGCGGTGAGGCACTGGCTGCCATTTCCGCCGTGTCCCATGTGGATATTTTCTCCCGGCAAAAGGAGAGCGATGTGGGCGCCATGCTCCATCTGGACGGCGGCGTGGCAGGCGAGGTGACGGAAACCGGCTGCCCGGAGGGCACCACCATCTGCATCCGTGACCTCTTTTACAATACCCCGGCCCGTATGAAATTTATGAAGAAGGACAGCGCCGAGGGTGCGGCTGTCCACGGCATCGTGCAGCATGTGGCATTGAGCCACCCCCAGATCTCTTTTAAGCTGATCCGGGACGGCAGCGAGGTGCTCTATACCCCCGGCGACGGGAAGCTCCTCTCCGCCGTATATGCCGCCATGGGCCGCGATTTTGCGCTGGGCCTTGTGGAAGTCAAGGGCTGCGGCGGCGACATCGCCGTGGAGGGCTATGTGACCCGTCCCCTGAACGGCCACGGCACCCGCGGCAAGCAGGTGCTGTTCGTCAACGGGCGCTTTGTCAAGTCCCAGCTGCTGACGGCAGCGCTGGAGGAGGCCTACCGCAACCGCTTGATGAAGGGCAAGTTCCCCGGCTGCGTCCTCCATGTGACGCTGCCGCCGGACATGGTGGATGTGAACGTCCACCCCGCCAAGACGGTGGTGAAATTCGTGTCGGATAAGCCGGTGTTTGACGCCGTGTACTATACCGTGCGCAGCGCGCTGGATGCAGCGGAGAAGCCGGCAGAGCAGGAAAAGCCCAAAGAGAACTTTTACCGCACCATGACGGTGCAGCAGTACCGGGAAACGGCGGCGGAGGAAAAGAAGCCCCTGGGCTCCTATTCCCGCCCTGCTACCTCCCAGCCTGCCGCCCCTGTCCGCCCTGCGCCGACCTACAGCGCACCCCCGGTACGCCCTGTGACCACCACGACCTATGCGAGTAAGCCGGTGGAAAAACCGCCCCTCTCCGGGGAGATCCGGGACGTGGTGCGACAGGCCGGAGAAACCTTTACCGTGCCGGGACGCACCGAGGATGGACGGCAGGTGACCTATGAGATCACGCCGCCGGCGGTGGAAAAGGCCGCCCCTGTGGCGGAAGTTCCCACAGCGGCGGTGGAAAAAGCGGCAGAAGTGTCTAAGACGGCGGAAAAAGTGGCGGAGCAGACCACCATGGAGCTGCCGGAGACGGAGCAGAAGGTGCTCCAAAGCGCCCCTGCGCCGTGGCGTATGGTGGGCGAGGTGCTGAAAACCTACATCATCTGCGAGGATGACAAGGAGAATGTGTGGCTCATCGACAAGCACGCCGCCCATGAGCGGGTGCGCTTCGATGCCTTGAAGGCCAATCCCCAGCCCCTCATGGCACAGACGCTTTTGGAACCGCTGGCAGTGACGCTGGCGGCGGAGGAGTACAGCGCCGTGCTGGAGCATACGGAAACGCTGCGGCATTTCGGCTTTGACTGCGAGGACTTCGGCGACGGCACCGTGCTGGTGCGAGAGATCCCGGCGGATATTTTGACCGGGGATGCTGCCGCCACGCTGGAGGAACTGGCGAAGAAGCTGCTGGAGCAGCGAGCCGACCCGGCCGGGGCCAGAGATGAGCTGCTGCACACCATGGCCTGCAAGAGCGCTATCAAGGCGGGGATGAATACCTCCCCGGCGGAGCTGGCGGCGCTGGTGGAAAAGGTGCAGGCGGGAGAGATTGCCTACTGTCCCCACGGCCGACCGGTAGCGGTAAAGCTGACCAAGTACGAAATCGAGAAAATGTTCAAGCGGGCTTGAGTGGAACAAGTGAAGCGGCCGTGGGTGCCCGAGAGGGCATTTGACATCCTCGGCGGAAGTGAATTCCGCCTGCGGCAAGGTTTTGCTCTTGGCAAAACGCTTGGGCGCGCTGCTGCGCGGACGGCCGACCGGTAGCGGTAAAACTGAGTAAGTACGAAATAGAGAAGATGTTCAAGAGGGCTTGAGCATCGTGAGATAGGCGGCGCTTTTCCATGTACACGCTGCCAAAGAAAAGGAACTGACAACATTTTAGAAGTATAACGAGCGAAAAGGAGACGCATATGCCCCCGAAAATTGTCTGTGTGGTGGGACCCACCGCCTCGGGAAAAACGAAAATGGGCGTGGAACTGGCGAAGGCCTTCCGCGGCGAGGTGGTCAGCGTGGATTCCATGCAGATCTATCG
Source organism: Oscillospiraceae bacterium (assembly GCA_020025345.1). Taxonomy (GTDB): domain Bacteria; phylum Bacillota; class Clostridia; order Oscillospirales; family Oscillospiraceae; genus Vescimonas. Next base: position 5,106 of record JAHHSH010000048.1, read on the forward strand.
CGGCATGACCATCGGTACCGCCGCCCCCACGGCGGAGGAGATGGACGGCGTTCCCCACCATATGATCGCCGTGGCCGACCCGCAGGAGAGCTGGTCTGTGGCCCGGTTTACCGAGGCGGCAGATCAGTGCATACAGGACATCCTGCGCCGTGGAAAGCTGCCCATTCTGGTAGGCGGCACCGGCCTTTATCTGGATGCACTGGTGCGGGGCAACAGCTTTGCCCCCGGCAGCGCCGGCGGCGAGATCCGGCAGAAATTACAGCGCCGTCTGGAGACGGAGGGCGCCGAAGCGCTGCTGCAGGAACTGCGCACCATCGACCCGGAGGCGGCGGAAAAGCTCCATCTCCGGGATGAAAAGCGCATCCTCCGTGCCTTGGAGGTGTGGTACGAGACGGGGATCACGATCACCGAGCACAACCGCCAAACGCAGGCCAAGCCGCCCCGGTATGACGCCGTCTATATCGGTCTTGACTTCCAGGATCGGGAGGATCTCCGGACGCGAATCGATCGCCGGGTGGATCTCATGGTGGAGGCGGGCCTTCTGGAGGAGGTACGCACGCTGCTCCACGCCGGTTTGAGCGCTGACGCCACGGCATTACAGGCCATCGGGTATAAGCAGTTTTTAGCCGTGGAAGAGGGGCGCGCCACCGTGGACGAAGCGGTGGCGGAGGTGAAGCTCCGCTCCCGTCAGTATGCCAAGCGCCAGCTCACATGGCTGCGGCGCAATGGGGCGATCCACTGGATTCGATGGGGAAAAGTGCCCGATTTCCAAGGAGCTCTCCAAATTTCGACAGAAATTCTCACCGCCGAGGGATTAGGATAATCCCAGGCGGACGAATTGCACATCGTCCGTACAAAGATAAAAGGAGCAGACGATATGCAGACGAAATCTAATCTTCAGGAAATCTTCCTGACAAAGGCCCGCAAGCAGAATGTGCCGGTGACTGTGTTTTTGGTCAATGGCTTTCAGCTGCGGGGCAGTGTGACCGGCTTTGATAACTTTACCGTAGTGCTCAACAGCGACGGTAAGCAGCAGGTCATCTATAAACACGCTATTTCCACGATTGTGCCGGTGCGGGCCATCTCCCTGCGGGAGGAGGACGAGCCGCCTGCCGGCACTGAGAGTTGAGGTAAATTTTTATGAAATCTTCTCCCCTGTTCCGTCTGTTGGCGGTGGTCATTATGGCCGGAATCCTCCTGTATTTCGGCGGACAGATCTACCGCTATTATGATGATCCCCTCTCTACCACGCGGGTGTATGCTGCCAAAACGGAGGAGAGTATCCATGCCGACGGCTGGATCGTGCGGGAGGAGGAGACTTTCAACATCGGCAGCGGCATTCTCGTGCATCCTCGCAAAGAGGGCGAGCGGGTAGGCGCAGGGCAGACATTGGCTGCCGCCTACAACAGCGCCGGTGCCATGGATACGGTCAAGGCAGTGGAGGAGAAAACGCTGCAGCTGCAGCAGCTGGAATTTGCACTGGATACATACCTGAACCCGGATGCGGCGCTGAAGCTGAACAGCTCCATTACAGATGCGCTTCTGGCGGTGCGTGGCGATGTGAGCCAAGGCGACTACAGCGCCGCGGCGGAGAATCTGTCGGCACTGAAGGCCGACATTCTCAAGCGCAGCCACTCCTATTCCTCCGCCTCGGAGGTACAGGCACAGATCGAGGCGGTTCGCGGCGAGATCGCATCGCTGCAGGCGTCTTTATCCAATGTGACTACCGTGGAGGCAAAACGGCCGGGGACCTATTCCGCCGTAGCTGATGGCTATGAAACGGTGCTGACCCCGGAATTTCTGAAAGATGTGACACCCAGTGCACTTAGCGGCGTGCGCAAGCAGCCGGTGGATGCTGATGTAGGCAAGCTGATCTACGGCGGGACATGGTACTATGCTGCTACCGTCAGCGAGGCGGATGCCGCGCGGCTGCAGGAGGCGGGTATGGTGACGCTGCGCTTTGCCAAGGGCCTCGAGCAGGATGTGTCGGCCTGGGTGGAGTCGGTGAGCGAGCCGGAAAACGGCAAGTGCGCCGTGGTGCTGGGTGCCACCAAGTATATGGCCCAGATGACGCAGCTGCGTCAGCTGCAGGCGGAACTGATTTTGGACAGCTACAGCGGCCTTCGCATCCCGGCCAATGCTCTGCGGCTGGACGAAGAGGGACGCAGCGGCATCTACTGTCTGGTGGGCTTCTCCGCCCAGTTTAAGCCGGCGGATGTTGTCTATCAGGGCGACGGCTATACGCTTTTGCGTCCGGCTAAGGGTGCCGAGGGCGCCAGCCTTTTGCGTGTGGGCGATGAGGTGATCGTCACCTCCAAGGAGCTGTACGACGGAAAAATGATCTATGGTAAATAGAGAAGGATAAGGGAGGATTCCAAGTATGTCGATCCAAGAGCATATAACCGAGATCCGCAGCAGAATCGACGCTGCGGCTCGTGAGACGGGGCGTACCGGCGCGGATATCGTGCTGGTAGGCGCCAGTAAGATGAACGATGCGGACACCTGCCAGGAGGCCATCGCCGCCGGCATCGATGCACTGGGCGAAAACCGGGTGCAGGAGATGACGGGTAAGCTGGCGCAGGACGCCTACCGCGGCGCACCGCTCCACTTTATCGGCCATTTGCAGCGCAACAAGGTCAAGCAGGTGGTGGGCAAGGCTGCGCTGATCCAGTCGGTGGGCTCTGTGGAGCTGCTGCGCGAGATCGAAAAAGTGGCAGCCAAGCTGGAAGTGGTGCAGGATGTGCTGCTGGAGGTAAACATCGGCGGCGAGGAGGCGAAGAGCGGCTTTGCGCCGGAGGCAGTCCGGGAGGCCGCGCTGCTGGCTAAGGAGCTGCCCCACGTTCGGGTACAGGGGCTGATGACCATTCCCCCCATTGCGGCGGAGGAACACGGAAATTTAGCATATTTCCAGAAAGTTTATGCCCTTTATGTTGACATAAACAGAGAAATATATGATAATGAACTCAAGTATATTTCGATGGGCATGAGCGGTGACTTTGAGGATGCGATCCGCGCCGGAAGCAACATGATCCGGGTGGGTACCGCTATTTTTGGCCAGCGTTATTACGCAAAATAAAAGGGGAGGACACAGCCAATGAGCCTGATGGACGAATTTAAGAAGATCATGCATCCCTACGACGATGAGGATGATTACGAGGAAGAGGATTTTTCCAGCGCTAAGGAGCAGCGGGACACATCTGAATATTTCGATGACCGCCGGGAGGAGCGTCGGGCAGAGGAGCGCCGTAATAAGGTGGTGAACATCCACGCCACTGCACAGCTGAAGGTGGTGCTGGTGAAGCCGGAGCGCTTTGAGAACGCCTCCGAGATCGCCGACCATCTGCGTGAAAAGCGTACTGTGGTCATGAATCTGGAATCCGCTAATAAAGATATTGCCCGCCGTCTGGTGGACTTTTTGTCCGGTGTGGCCTACGCCGGTGACGGTAAGATCAAGAAGGTGGCAGCGAACACCTATATCATCACTCCCTATTCTGTGGATCTGATGGGTGATCTGATCGACGAACTAGAGAATAACGGATTGTATCTGTAAATAGAAGCGGAGGGATATTACGATGTTCACACCTCAGGAAGTTTCCGAAAAGTCTTTCCCTAAGGCGTCTTTCGGCGGTTACAGTATGTCTGCTGTAGACGAATTTCTGGATGCACTGACCGAGGATTACAGTGCACTTTATAAGGAGAATGCCACCTTGAAGGCCAAGCTGAAGGTGCTGGCGGAGAAGGTGGAGGAATACCGTGCCACCGAGGAGGCCATGCGTTCCACGCTGCTGACTGCCCAGCGCATGGCGGCGCAGATGGTGCAGGATGCGCAGACGGAGAAGGACAAAGTGCTCTCCGAGGCCCGCGAGGCCGCTGCCAAGCAGATGGGCTCCATCGAGCTGGAGACGGAGAACGCCAGAAAGAAGCTGGTCGCCGCTCAGGAGGAGTTGGGTGCCTTTGTGCAGCGCAGCCGTGAGCTGTGCGCCGCCCAGATCGCCTTTTTGGAGCAGCTGCCGGAGATGAAGCTGGCTGCAGCACAGCAGCCCGGCGAGTCTGCTATGACGCAGGATACCGTCCGCATCGAGGGTCAGGATGTGCTCCGCGGCCTTGCCGCACAGGAGAGTGCCCCGACCGTGCAGGAGAGCGCCGCAGAGAAGACGGCAGCGCCTGTGATGGAGGAGCCTGTCGTTGAGGCTGCTCCGGAGAAGGAGCCGGTGGCAGAGGCCGCCCCTGTTGAGGAGCCGGTCAGCGTGCAGGAGGAGACAGCCGCGCCCGTATCGGACGAACGCCCCTTCCCTACGGACTTCCATCTGAACCTTGACGAGTTGAAGTTTGGCCGCAACTATTCCGGCGAATAATAAGCAAATAAAAGCGGCTCATGTGAGCCGCTTTTTCACTTAAAAAGGAGTATGCCGCTATGGAAAAGCCCATCATCGCCCTGCTGTATGATTTTGATAAGACCCTGTGTACACAGGATATGCAGAACTACGCCTTTATCCCCTCTCTGGGCATGGAGCCGGAGGAGTTTTGGCAGGAGGCCAACAACTTCGGCCACCGGGAGCACATGGACGGGATCCTGGCCTATATGTACACCATGCTGCGCAAGAGCCGGGAGCGGGGCTTGCCCCTAAACCGGCAGACGCTGGTGGACAAGGGGAAAAGCATCGTCCTCTTCCCCGGCGTGGAGGAGTGGTTTGACCGGATCGGTGCCTTTGGCGAGAGCCAGGGCGTGACGGTGGAGCACTACATCCTCTCCTCCGGCCTGCTGGAGATCATCGAGGGTGCCGGCATCAGCCATCACTTTAAAAAGATCTATGCCAGTGAGTTCTACTACGATGAAACGGGTACTCCTGTCTGGCCCAAGCTGGACGTGAATTTCACGGCGAAGACCCAGTTTGTCTACCGTATCAATAAAGGCGTGCTGGATGTGGATAATGATCGGGATCTGAATGCGTCTATGCCCGATGACAGCAAACGGGTGCCGTTCACCAACATGATTTATGTGGGCGACGGACTTTCGGATGTGCCGTGCATGAAAATGATGCGCTCCTACGGCGGGCAGGCCATCGCCGTCTATCAGCCGGAGACCCGGAGCGCCGTGGAGGAATTGTTGTACCGCGGCCGGGTGGACTTCATCTTCCCCGCCGACTATCGGGAGGGGACAGCGCTGGATACCACGGTGAAGAACATCATCCGTAAAATGGCCGTCACCGACCTTTTGGAGGCCGAGCATACCGCCCAGTGTCATCAGATCGGCAAGAGTGGTCTCCCCTATCAGGCCAGTCTCTTTGAGTAAGGTACATAGCAAGAAAAAAGACCGCCCGATGGGCGGTCTTTTTGCGTATGTGTTGGATTATTCCGGCTGCTTGCGGGTGAACTTCTCGCCGGGGCAGCGGCACAGGGGGCACACATAGCCATCGGGCAGCGTCTCGCCGGTGTAGACATAGCCGCACCAGGGGCAGACCCAGCCGCCCACCTCTTCCAGTGTGCGGTATACGGTGGCGGTAGGAGGCGCCGCCGTCTTATTCTTACCCAGATACTCGTCCACGGTCAGCATACGGCCGTCGGAGAGGATCTTGCCATCCACACCCTCACAGAGGAAGAGAACGTAGCGGCCCACATCCATGGTGTCCAGAACTTTGCAGGAGATCTGTGCCACCATGCCCTCGGTGACATAGGGGTTGCCCAGACTGTCGGTCTCGGTCTGATAGTTGGCAAACTTGTCCACCACGCGGCTGGACTTATAGCCGAACAGATCCACCAGCTCCTTGGGACATTCCTTGCCTGCCAGTGTTACGGAGAAGCTGCCGCTCTCCAGCAGAGCACGACAGGTATCATTGTCCCGGTTGAGGGTGACGGTAAACTTCTGAGGCAGGTTGCTGGTCACTTGAGCAAAGGAGTTGACAACGCAGCCTACCCGCTTGCCCTGCGACTGAGTACCCAGTACAAACACGCCGTAATTCATTTTCTCCAAAACTTTGCGATCCATAAGATACCTCCTTATATGATAAAAATAGAAGAGTGTGATTACTGAACTCTGTCTTCATTATAACAGACTTCTTCAGTTCGTCTGTGACATATGCAACAAATTAACGCAAAAGCGAAAGAAAATATAAAAACCCGGTACAATCCGTGATTGTACCGGGTTTTCGATTACAGATAGTTCAAGGGGTCGACCCAAGTGTCATTTTTCAAAATGCCGAAGTGGCAGTGCGGGCCGCTGGAAATACCGGTGGAGCCCATTGCGGCGATCAACTGACCTTGATAGACGTGATCACCCACGGAGGCATACAGCTCACTGCAGTGGGCGTAGTAGGTGACAAAGCCGTTGCCGTGATCCACCTTCATGAGATAGCCGTAGCCGCCGCCCCAGCCGGAATAGACCACGGTGCCGCCGTCGGAGGCATAGATGGGTGCGCCGGTATAGTTGGCGATGTCCAGAGCGTTGTGGAAACTGGATGCGCCGGCAACGCCTGCGTCACGATAGCCGAAGTAGGAGGTGATGACGCCGTTGCAGGGCCAGCGGAAGCTACCGGTGGGGAACCATGTCGGACGGGGCTTGGTGCCGCGCGCCTGATGCTCGGCCACAGGCTCCTTGAGGGTCACGGAGGAGACCACCTCGCGGTTTGTCTCCGTGCCGTTGACATAGGTCACGTTGGCGGTGATATCCGCCTTACCATAGACACCGGAGCTGAGGACACTGAAATCGCCCTCGTACATATTGGGATCGTCCTCATAGGTAATGGTATAGGGGAGATCCTGCAGATAGTTCTGCCGCTCTACGTTGACCACGGTCAGATAGGGGACGGC
>JAHHSH010000049.1 GCA_020025345.1 Oscillospiraceae bacterium
CTACTACACCAGTGGGATGCGCCGCACGGAGCAGACGCTGGAGATGCTGTATGGCGCGGTGCCCCATGAGGTGCTGCCGGGATTGCGGGAGATCGACTGCGGCAAGCTGGAGATGCAGCCCTTTGATGAGCTGGAGGAATTGCCGGAGTTTCGCAGCTGGATGCACGATGCTACCGGCGATACGCCGGTACCCGGCGGGGAGAGCTTTCGGCAGGTTCTGGAGCGGGGACTGGAGGAGCTCGATAAGCTCATTGCGCAGGACGAGGACGCGGTGTGCGTGATGCACGGCGGGATCATGGGGCTGATTCTGGATCACTGGTTTCCGGGTAAGCCCTTCGGCTACTATGTACCACATCCCGGTTCCGGCTATCAGATCACAGTGACGGCGGGCAAGCCGATGGAGCTTCATCCTGTTCCGGAGGAGTGAAAGCCTAAATGTGGTGCAGGCGATCGGTAAATGCATAAATAAAAAGGCGGTGACAGACATTCGTCTGTCACCGCCTTTTGGCGTTCGGGGATATTGCGATTAAGCCCAGTATAAGCCGCCGTCGTTGTCCACATGGAGGGACTTACTGTAAAGGGTGGTCATGGCTTCTACCAGATAGGGGAGATCTGCGCTGCCCATCGTCTCGTAGGCCGAGTGCATGGCCAGCTGGGCAAGACCGATATCCACTGTGCGCACCGGCACATGGGTGTTGGCAATGCTGCCCAGCGTGGAGCCGCCCACCATGTCGGAGCGGTTGGCGAAGACCTGCACCGGCACGTCTGCCATGCGGCAGATACTACGCATCAGGGCGGTGGAGACGCCGTCGGTGGTGTAGCGCTGGTTGGCGTTATATTTGATGACCACGCCACCGTTGAGTACGGGCGCGTTTTGAGGATCGGCCAGCTCCGGATGGTTGGGGTGCTTGGCGTGGGCGTTGTCCGCAGAAACGAGGAAGCTGTTGGCAATGAGCCGCTGATAGCCCTCCTCGTCCATGCCGAGGGCAAAGACCGTGCGGCGCAGTGTGTCACGCAGCAGTGTGGAGGCCGCTCCCTGTTTGCTCTCGCTGCCTGTTTCCTCGTTATCGAAGAGGCAATAGACGGTGATGGCATCGCTGCTGTCGGCGTTTAAGAAGCCCTCCAGACAGCCAAAGGCACAGCCCAGATCGTCCAGCCGGGGAGATAGCAGCAAAGAATCGTTACAGCCTGCCACCGTACCACGGCTGCGGCAGGTGAGGTAGAGATCATGGCCGAGAATGTCCTTTTCAGTTACGCCTACAACTTCTGCCGCCATAGAAAGGAGAGAGGGGGCGTCACTTCCTACGCCGTAAAGGGGCAGGGTATCCACGGCGGCATTATACTTGAAGCCGTCATTGACACTGCGGTTCATATGGATGGCGACGCTGGGGATCACGGCCAGATCCTGATCCAAATGGACGAGACGGGAGACAATGCGTCCCTGCTCTTCCACCAGTACACGACCGGCAACGCCTAAGGGACGGTCCAGCCATGTGGACATCAGCATCCCGCCGTAGGGCTCCGTTTGCAGTTGTACATAGGCATTGCCTGCGGCGGAGGACTGGGGGTGCGCCTTCAGCTTAAAGGTGGGGGAGTCGCAGTGGGAGGCGGACATCGTGAATCCGGTGGGCGTTCCGTCCGGGATGTGCAGGGCGATGAGGGAGGAGTCGTTAACGGTGAAGTAATAGCGTCCTCCGGGCTGCAGCTGCCATGGTGCGGCGGCGGAAAGGGGCGCGAAGCCATCTTGCTCCAATAGGGCAGAGACAGTGGCTACCGTGTGAAAAGGACTGGGAGAGGCGGCGATAAACTCCAATAGCCGCCGGTTCAGTGTTCCGAGCATGAAAAGGTCTCCTTTCAACCAAATACGGTTCAATAATCATTCTGTTATGATATTCACGTCTATTATACCCGGCAGTGGGTAGTGTGTAAAGGTGAAATAAGAAAGCCCTGTCGCAGGAGGATTTTGCATCTGTCGAAAAAAGCGGCATAGCCGTTTTTTCGAGTTAGTTACGGATCTCTGCGCACACTGGGAGCCGAGAAGTGTTTTCCGTGACGTACACGCCGCCACGGAAAACGGATTTTATATTTTGCTCCTGTGGGCACAAACGCAGTGAGACACGCAGACAAGTGAAAAAGCCTCCCGAAGGAGGCTTTTTTTATCGATGCTGAAGATATTCTTTTAAGTAGAGAATGGCCTGCCGATAGCCCTCAAAGCCGAGACCGGCGAAGGTCTTGATGCAGGCCATCCCGGCGTAGGAGATATGGCGAAACTCCTCCCGGGCGTTAATATCCGACAGGTGTACCTCTACCGCCGGCAGTGCCACGGCTTTCAGCGCATCCAAAATGGCGATGCTTGTGTGGGTGTAGGCAGCGGGGTTGATGATGATACCGTCCGCCGTGCCGTAGGCCTGCTGGATGCGGTCTACGATGGCGCCCTCGTGGTTGGACTGGAACAGTTCCACCTCGACGCCCTCTTTTGCACAGACACGGTGGATAAAATCTTCCAGTGCTGCGAAAGTGCCGGTACCGTAGATCTTCGGCTCCCGGAGCCCCAATAGGTTCAGATTGGGCCCGTTAATGACGACAAATTTCATAAAAAGCCTCCTTGACAGCTTGGGCGGTATCCGCCGGTGTGTGGCAGTTTTCAATGGTGCAGTGGGCAAAACGCGCATAGAGGGGCTTGCGCTGTTGATAAAGTGCCTGTAGATTTTGCGGAGCAGAGAGGGGACGGCCTTCGGTGGGGAGCGTCTCCACAGGGCGCTGCAGCCAGACAAGAACACCGTTTTGACGCAGAAGCGCGTAGTTTTCCGGCTGCGTAACACAACCGCCGCCGGTGGCGAGGATGATGCCGGAACGCTTGCCCAGCTGCGTCAGCGCCTCCGTTTCACGGCAGCGGAAGCCTGCTTCGCCCTCGGCAGCGAAAATTTCCGGGATAGACTTGTGGGCCGTCTCTTCAACCAGTGTATCGCTGTCCCAAACCTCACGGCCCAGCATAGCGCCCAACTGAGCAGCTACGGTGGATTTTCCACAGCCGGGCATACCGATGAGCACGATATTTTGCATTTGGCTGCGGAGGGAGTGTTGAATAGATAAAAGCACATCCTCACCGATAGAGGTATCCTGGAAAAGCTCACTGCTGCGCCGGGCCTGCGCCACCAGCATGGCAAGTCCATCAAAGGCGGGAATGCCCAAGGACTCTGCCTGCAGGAGAAGCGCCGTGCGTGCCGGGTTATAGATGAGGTCATAGACTGCGGCAAGATGGGGGAAAAGTGTCAGATCTACGGCTGCCGCACCGTTGTGGGGGTACATTCCCACCGGCGTTGTGTTGACGAGGAGCTGGGCATCTTTGTGGCGGGAGAGATTTTCGTAGTTGTTCTCGCTGCTGCGGGAGATGACCACCGGCTGTGCTCCCAGCTTTTTCAGTACGGCACACACGGTCACAGAGGCACCTCCACTGCCCAGTATCAGCGCCTTTTTCCCGGCCACATCCACACCGCTGCGGCGGAGGAGATAGGCGAAGCCGTCATAGTCGGTGTTGGCACCGTAGAGTGAACCATCCGGGCGGCGCACCAGTGTGTTGACGCTCTGGAGCAGCTGTGCTGTTTCCGAGAGGGCGGCGCAGTAGGGTACCACCGCTTTTTTATAGGGAATGGTCACATTGAGCCCGTGGAACTCGCCGCGGAGGAGAAAATCTTCCAGTTCCTCGGGTTCTTTTTCGTAGAGGGCGTAGCCATAATCGCCCAGCTGGGCGTGGATGGCCGGGGAGTAGCTGTGGCCCAGCTTACGCCCCAAAAGGCCGCATTGCATCGCCATCATACCACCTCGCTGTAGCTGCCCAGATAGGTGAAGGATTCACATACTTCGTCCAGCTCGCCCATGAGTTGGATGAACTGGGGGGAGTAGACGGAGGTGTCCAGATCGAAGTAGAACATGAACTCGAAATCCCGATCCGGCAGGGGACGGCTTTCCAGCTTGTTGAGGTTGATGCCCAGTGCATAGAACCGGGAGAGCAGCTTATAAAGAGAGCCGGGGCGGTGGGGCAGCACCATCATCAGACTGGTGCGGTCTGCGCCGGGATAGATCTCCAAATCGCGGGAGATGCAGATGAAGCGGGTGTAGTTGTTGCCCTGATCCTGGCAGGAGGGAAGAAGACAATTGAGGCCGTAGAGCTGAGCACAGCTGCGGGAGGACAGGGCGGCAATATCGCTGCGGTCAGACTTGGCCACCAGCTTGGCGGCCTCTGCCGTATTGGCGCAGCGCACCACCGTGATCTCCGGGTGCTGCTGTAAAAAGTCACTGCACTGGGCAATGGCCTGTTCGTGGGAGTAGACGGCACGAATATCCTCCAGCTTCACGCCGGGTTTCGCCAGCAGGTTGTGATCGATCTTCAGCCGCACGCTGCGGACAATGCGGAAATTATGGCGCATCATCAGATCATAGACCATGTTCACCGAACCGGCGGTGCTGTTTTCCAGAGGAATGACACCGTAGCGGCACAGTCCCTTTTCGATGGCGGAGAACACTGCCTCGAAGTTGGAGAAATAGAGAAGATCGGGGCGGCGGAACAGCTTTTCACAGGCCAGCTGGGAATAGGCACCTGCCACACCCTGGCACGCCACAGAGGCGTTGGGCGGGAAGAGAGATTCCGTGTCGCGGATGGCATGGGTGATCTCCTCGGTGAGAGAACTGCCAACGCCCAAAAGCTGGTTCTGTCGTGCGCGGCTGAGCTCAAAGAGAAGGTCGTAGAGGGACAGGCCGTACTCCTGCAATTCCTCCGGCAGCTGTGCCGCCACGGATTTCAGCTTTTCCTGCTCGCGCCCGGCATCCAGCACAGGGAGACCGTGCTCCCGCTTAAAGGCGGCCACCTGTGCGCTCAGGTCCATGCGCTGGGCGAAGAGGGACAGGAGGGATTGGTCAATCTGGTCGATGGAGGCGCGCAATTCTTGAAGATCCATAGTTTTATAACTCCTTTTCACGTTGAGCAGTGAGGTATGCATCATAGAGGGCCACAGCTACAGCGGCTTCTACACAGGGGACGGCGCGGGGGACGATACAGGGATCGTGGCGGCCGTGCACCTGTAATGTTTGGGGCTCCAGCGTCGAGAGATTCACGCTGTGCTGGGGCTTGACGATGGAGGGTGTGGGCTTGATTGCCGCCCGGACAAGCAGGGGCATACCATCGGTGATGCCGCCCAAGATGCCGCCGCAGTGGTTGGTCGCGGTGACGATTTTTCCATCTTCCACGGCGAAGGGGTCGTTATTCTCGCTGCCCCGCAGTGCTGCCGCGGCAAAGCCGTCGCCAAAATCCACGCCTTTCACCGCAGGAATGGCAAAAAGGGCAGAGGAAATCCGATTTTCCATACCGCCAAACATGGGATCGCCCAAGCCTGCCGGAGCGCCCAGCACCAGGCACTCCACCACGCCGCCCACGGAATCGCCGTCCCGGCGGGCCTCGTCGATGGCTTGCACCATAGCCTGCCCTGCTGCGTCATCCACAGTGGGAAAGGGCTTTTCTGCCACGGAGGTGGTGAAAGGAGCATCGTCCTGTACATGGGCGATGGAGCGGATGCGGGCGAAAACGCGGATGCCCTGCCGCTCCAAAAGCTGGAGACAGATGCCGCCGGCAATGCACAAAGGAGCGGTGAGCCGTCCGGAGAAGTGACCGCCGCCGGTATAGTCCCGATGGGGGCCGTACTTCGCATAGCCGGTGTAGTCGGCGTGACCGGGGCGGGGGCAGTTCTTCAAATTGTCATAGTCGCCGGAGCGTGTATTCTGGTTGCGGATGATGGCGGTGAGGGGAGCGCCGCAGGTGACACCGTCTCTCAAGCCGGAGAGAAACTCGGGAGCATCCGACTCCTTGCGGGGGGTGGACCAACGGTTCTGACCGGGGGCGCGGCGATCTAAGAAGCTCTGCAGCGCCTCCATGTCAATGGGCATCCCGGCGGGCAATCCTTCCATGGTGACGCCGATGGCGGGGGAGTGGGACTGTCCGAAGATGGTTAGGCGGAGAGATTCACCGTAACTGCTGCTCATAAGCACGCTCCTTTCAAGGGGGAGTAGTCATCCCAAAAACGGGGATAGGATTTTTCGACGCAGTGGCTGCCTGAAACAGTGACACTTTCCCGGCAGCCGCAGGCGGCCACGGCTGCAGCCATGGCGATGCGGTGATCGTCGCAGGCATCCACAATGCCGCCGATGAGAGCGGGTTGTCCGTGGATAATAAGGCCGTCTGCCAGTTCCTCCACGCTGCCGCCTAGGGTGCGCAGCAGCTGCGCCGTGGTGTAAAGGCGATCGGACTCTTTCAAACGCAGCCGCGTGGCATTTTTAATATAGGTATCACCCTGCGCCAGCGCCGCCACGACGCTGACAGTAGGGATCAAATCGGGAATAGGGGCGGCGTCAATGGTGATTCCACGGAGCGCTCCGGGACAGACGGTGACGGTGTCCCCGGCACAGGTGACCGCGGCGCCGAAGCGCTGCAAGATGTCCAGAATTGCCCGGTCGCCTTGCGAAGAGCAGAGGTTCAGTCCGGAGACACTGACACCCTGACCTCCCAGCGCACCGGCGCAAAGGAAGAAGGCTGCATTGGACCAGTCGCCCTCCACCTGTAATTGGGCGGGGGTGTGATAGGTCTGTGCGCCGGGAATATGATACGTCTGCCCTACCTTGGTAAAGCGGATCCCGGCGGTGCGCAGTGCGTCCTCCGTCATGGCTACATAGGCCGCGGACTCCAAAGTCCCGGTGATGGTCAGTGTGCTGTCTCCGTCCAGAAGGGGCAGGGCAAAGAGCAGACCGGAGATATACTGGGAGGACACGTTGCCGGGGAGAAGATAGTCGTTTCCCGGCTGCAGCTGGCCTTCGCAGGTGAGGGCAGCACCGTTTCGATGCAGAGAGATCCCGTGTGCTGTTAGCTGCGCATCCAGAGGGGCGAAGGGACGCTGTGGAAGACGGCCCTCCATCAAAAAGCGAACGGAAATACCCAGTGCCGCCGCCACGGGTAGGAGAAAGCGGAGGGTAGAACCACTCTCACCACAGGGCAGCTGACAGAGAGTTTCCCCGACAGGTTGGCGGGAGGAAATATGGATACAACGATCTTTAGTGGTAATATCTGCGCCCATCGCGCAAAGGCAGTCCATGGTGGCTTGAATATCGCGGGAGAGCCCATCACAAAATAAGGTGGTCGGCGTGTCGCTCAGTGCGGCACACAGCAGCAGTCGATGGGCCTGCGACTTGGAGGCGGGGATGGTGACGGCACCGGAGATGGGGCTGCCGGGGAGGGTGATGTTCATTGGACACCTCCCGCGGCGAGCCAGCGGCGCAGCTCCGTGGCGGGAACCGCCACAAGGCGGCAGTGCCCCACGGACTCCGGCACCACCAGATGGATGGTGCTGCCGAAAATTTTCTTATCAGACAGGGCGGCACACTCCAGCTGTGATAGGGAATAGGGAGACGCGGTGGGGAGATGGTAGCTTTCCAGAAGCTGTTCCACCGCATCCACGTCTGCTGCGGCGCAATAGCCCAGCTCCGCTGCAGCCCGGGTAATGATCGCCATGCCGATGGCGACGCAGTGCCCGTGGGAGAGGGTATAGCCGCTGCACTCCTCCACGGCGTGGCCGAAGGTGTGGCCCAGATTCAAGAGCTGCCGCACGCCGCGGTCGCGCTCGTCCTCTGTAACGATGTCTCGCTTCATTATTACACACCGGGCAATCACTTCCTCCAGATGTTCCGAAACGGGATGGCACCCCAGCTGGTGGAAAAAGGCAGCATCGCCCAAAAGACCATATTTGATGACCTCGGCACAGCCGTCACGAAAGATGGCATCCGGCAGGGTGGCGAGAACGTCGGGGTCACACCAGACCAGCGACGGTTGCCAGAAGGCACCTACCAGATTTTTGCCCACGGCCAGATCTACGGCCGTTTTGCCGCCCACAGAGGAGTCCACCGCCGCCAAAAGGGTGGTGGGCACCTGCACATAGGGGATGCCCCGGAGATAGGTGGCGGCGGCAAAGCCGGTGAGGTCGCCGATCACACCGCCGCCTAGGGCAATCAGCACATCGCTGCGGCGGAGGTGGTTCTCGGCCAGAAATTCCATCACCTTGCCGTAGCTGGCAAGATTTTTCGATGCCTCCCCGGCGGGAAGCACATAGGTGAGCACATAAAAGCCTGCTTCCTGTAAGGAGGCACACACCGTCTCGCCGCAGCGGGGAAATACATTTTCATCGGAGATAACGGCGGCGGTGCAGGGGGCTGTCAGTTGAGAGAGATGCTGTCCTAAATGGGGCAGACAGCCCTGCTGTATATGAACAGTATAGGGGGTAGAGGCGGGGATCTCTATCGTTTTCATCGTCCGTCCACCTCCTCCTTTCTGTGCCGCCCTTCGTCCAGCAGTTGGGTGAGGGCCGCACGGTCGTTTTGCTCGATGGCCTGCCGATAGCGGGACAACTGGGTGGTCAATACATCCAGTTCATAGAGCAGATGATCCTTGTTTTCCAAAAACAGTTGTGCCCACATAGCCGGGTTCAACCATGCGACACGGGTCATATCTTTGTAACTGCCGGCGGAGAAGCCTTTATGCTGTGCGGCGGTGGGACTTTTGATATAGGCATTGGACACCAGATGAGCCAGCTGTGAAGTGAAGGCAATCATCCGGTCATGCTCTTCCGCCGTGGTGACGGAAATGTGTCCGAAGCCGGCGGGGGCCAGCAGCTGTTTTACTTGATTCAAAAGAGCAATGTTGTCGAAATCCGGCGGCACAATGACCATCGGAGCGTTGTGATAAAGGTTGGGGCGGGCATACTTAAAGCCGGAGTTATGGTTGCCTGCCATAGGATGGCCGCCCAGATAGGTGAAGCCGTGCTCTTGGGCCAGAGGGAAGCAGGCGTTACAGACAAAGCGTTTGGTGCCGCAGCAATCGATCACCACCGGCTTTGCGCCAATATGGGGGGCCATTGCGGTGAGGTAGGCCACGGCGTCCTCCGGGCACAGGGCGATGAGAACCAGATCGCACCGGGCGATGCTCTCCTCATCTAAAGGGGCACTGACAGCGCCGCTGAGGATGGCGAAATCCAGAATGCTGTGATCCCGGTCAAAGCCCAGCACCTCCCAGCCTGCGGCGGCGTAAGCTTTGGCGAAGGAGCCGCCGATCAGCCCCAGACCTACGATTCCGGTGGTCATAAGGCGCTTACCTCACGGATGCGGCGCACCTTTTCGGCAAGAACGTCATACTGTTCGGGACGCAGAGACTGGGCACCGTCACAGAGGGCGTGGAGAGGATCGTTGTGCACCTCGATGATAAGGCCATCGGCACCGCAGGCGGCAGCTGCCATGGCCATCGGCTCTACCAGATGAGCGCGGCCGGTGGCATGGCTGGGGTCCACAATGACAGGCAGATGGGTCAGCTGGTGGAGCATGGGGACAGCGGCCAGATCCAGTGTATTGCGGGTGTAGTCCCCGAAGGTGCGGATACCGCGCTCGCACAGGATCACCTGCTCATTGCCGCCGGCCATGATGTACTCGGCGCTCATCAAAAGCTCTTTGAGCGTGTTGGCAAGGCCACGCTTGAGGAGAATGGGCTTGCGAAGCTGTCCCAAGTGGCGCAGGAGGTCGAAGTTCTGCATATTCCGTGCGCCCACCTGAATGACATCTACGTCTGCAAAGAGATCCAGATGCTCGATGCTCATGATCTCCGTCACGATGGGCAGACCCGTCTCCTGCCGCGCGATCTTTAAAAGCTCGAGACCGGTGGCCTGCAGACCTTGGAAGTCGTAGGGAGAAGTGCGGGGCTTGAAGGCACCGCCGCGCAGAAGCTGTGCGCCGGAGGCCTTGACAGCCTTGGCTACCGTGACAATCTGCTCCTCCGATTCCACGGAGCAGGGACCGGCAATCATGGCGAAATGTCCGCCGCCGATTTTCACATCGCCGACCTCCACCACGGTGTCTGCGGGGTGGAATTTACGATTGCAGCACTTGAAGGGATCGGTGACCTGCTTGACCGAGTCCACAATATCGAGGCTGCCTACCAGATCCATATCCAACTGGCGGGTGTCGCCAACAAGACCCAGCACAGTCTGGAACTCACCCTCGGAGACGTGGACCTTTAGCTTTTGGGCTTCCAGCCAATCCACCAGAGGCTGGCGCATATCCTGGTTGACCCCGTGCTTCAAAATAACGATCATGTTCTTCTCCTCCTATATACAGATCAAAATTGAGCAATAAAAAAAGCGGCTCAGGATAACCTGTGCCGCATCAAAAACAGTGATAAAACCTATTTTTGCATCACAAATTACCCTTACTATGCTGCATAGTAAAGTAAGAATAATAGTAGTTAGCAAAAACGAAATAGGTCATTTGTAATCTCCTGTGTCATGTCTTTGGAAAATTGCCTAAAGCGAATATAGCTCAAATTTTCCAAAAAGTCAACGGGTTATGCAAAAAAACTGCAGCAATAGGAAATGGTTGTTTGCTGGTGGCAAACAGTTGACTTTGAGCGGCGGTATGCTATAATGGAGAACAAATAAAATATACCGTAAAAGAGCAAAATGAGAATCATTTTCTTTAGCGGAAAAGAAAGGATAGAATCGAACATGGCGAATATCTTGGAACAATCCATGCAGTATTTGGAGAGCTGCGACAGTGAAATCGCAGGCCTGCTGCAAAATGAATATACCCGGCAGAAGGAGAATATTGAGTTGATCGCCTCGGAGAATGTGGCTTCTGCTGCAGTGATCTCCGCCATGGGCTCTGTATTGACCAATAAGTACGCTGAGGGTTATCCCGGACGGCGCTACTACGGCGGCTGCCAATTTGTGGACGAGGTGGAGACGCTGGCCATTGAGCGGGCCAAGGTGCTCTTCGGTGCAGAGTATGTGAATGTGCAGCCCCATTCCGGCGCACAGGCCAACTTGGCGGTCTACGCCGCCCTGCTGCAGCCCGGTGATACGCTGATGGGGATGGATCTTGCCAACGGCGGCCATCTGACACACGGCGCCAAGGTGAATTTGTCCGGTAAGCTCTACAACAGCGTCAGCTACGGCGTCGATCCTGCCACCGGCTGCATCGACTACGATATGGTGGAGGATCTGGTGAAAGAGCATCAGCCCAAGCTGCTGGTGGCCGGTGCTTCGGCCTATCCCCGCAAGATCGACTTTGCCGCCTTTGCCGATATCGCTCACCGGCACGGTGCGCTGCTGATGGTGGATATGGCACATATTGCAGGACTGGTGGCCGGCGGACAGCACATGAACCCTGTGCCCTACGCCGATGTGGTGACCACGACCACCCACAAGACGCTGCGCGGCCCCCGCGGCGGCATGATCCTCGCCAAGGAGGAGTTCCGCAAAAAGCTCAACAGCGCCGTGTTCCCCGGCTCTCAGGGTGGCCCGTTGATGCATGTGATCGCCGGTAAGGCGGTGTGCCTGAAGGAGGCGGCATCTCCCGCCTTTGCCAAGTATGCTGCCGATGTGGTAGCCAATGCTGCCGCCTTTGCCGAGAGCCTGCGCGCCCACGGCTTTGACATGGTTTCCGGCGGTACGGACAACCATCTGATTCTGGTGGATTTGCGTAGGAAGAACATCACCGGAAAGGAACTGCAGGACAAGCTGGACAGCGTCCACATCACGCTTAACAAGAACGCCATCCCCGACGATCCTCAGAAGCCCGGCATCACCAGTGGTGTGCGCATTGGTACCCCGGTGGTCACCACCCGTGGTTTCCGGCCGGAGGAGATGGAGCAGATCGTCCAGTGCATCGACTGGGCGGTGGAGGACTGCGACGGCAATCGCGCCAAGATCATGGAGCAGGTCGCCGCTCTGGTGGAAAAGCATCCCCTCTATTGATCGACAAAAAGCCGCAGACAACA